>NZ_LR217700.1:0-300000 GCF_900698895.1 Buchnera aphidicola (Cinara curtihirsuta)
ATATATATAAATATATATAAATAAAAAAATATTTTATCAGGAAAAAAAAATGGTTTTTTATGAAAAATTTGATATTATTGTAATTGGAGCTGGACATGCTGGTACAGAAGCAGCGTCTGCTTCTTCAAGAATGGGCCAAAAAACCTTATTATTAACGCAAAATATTAATACTATTGGCGTTTTATCATGTAATCCTGCTATTGGCGGTTTAGGAAAGAGTCAATTAGTAAAAGAAATTGATGCTATGGGGGGTTTAATGGCAAGAGTAATTGATTATTCTGGTATTCAATTTAGGGTATTAAATTCTAAAAAAGGACCAGCTGTACGATCAACTCGAGCTCAAGCAGATAGAATTTTATATCAAAAAAAAATGCAATATTTTTTAAAAAATCAGAATAATTTGACTATTCTTGAGAGAGAAGTATCTAATTTAATTATTAAAAATAATCAGGTTTATGGAGTGTTAACTTGTAATGGTGATTCTTTTAAAAGTTCTGTAGTAATATTAACTACAGGAACTTTTTTAAATGGAAAAATGTATATAGGTTCAGATATTTCATCTGGTGGTCGACGAAATGATTCTTCTTCGTCTATTTTAGCAAAAAATTTAAAAAATTTTTCTTTTCGAATTGGACGTTTGAAAACTGGAACTCCACCAAGATTAAGTTTAAAAACTATTAATTTAGATATTTTAGAAAAACAATGGGGAGATACTCCTACTCCTGTTTTTTCTTTTTTAGGTTGTGTTTCACAACACCCTATTCAAGTTCCGTGTTATATAACATATACAAATTTAAATACACATAAAATTATTAAAAATAATTTAAGTAGTGGTCCGTTATATAACGGCAGTATTACTGGGGTGGGTCCGCGATATTGTCCTTCAATTGAAGACAAGATAGTACGATTTCCGGATAAAAATCGTCATCAAATATTTTTAGAACCTGAAGGTATAAATAGCAATGTAATTTATCCCAATGGTATTTCTACAAGTTTACCTTTTTCTATTCAAAAAAAAATGATTCTTTCAATTAAAGGATTAGAAAAAACACATATTATTTATCCTGGATATGCTGTGGAGTATGATTATTTTGATCCTAGAGATTTAAATATGACACTAGAATCAAAAGTTATTAAAAATTTATTTTTAGCCGGTCAAATTAATGGTACAACAGGATATGAAGAAGCTGCAGCGCAAGGTTTAATTGCAGGTATAAATTCTTCTTTATTAATTCAAAATAAGGAATTTTGGTTTCCAAAAAGAAACCAAGCATATATAGGTGTTTTAATAGATGATTTATGTAATAAAGGTACTTCTGAACCATATCGTATGTTTACTTCAAGGGCAGAATATAGATTATTATTAAGAGAAAATAATGCTGATGAACGTTTAACAGAAATCGCTTATAATTTTGGTTTAATTAGTCAAAAACATTGGAAAATCTTTTCTAAAAAAAAATATTCTATCAAAAAAGAATATTATCGTTTAAAAAGTATTATTATAAAACCTAAATTTATAAATGATTTTTTCAAGAAAAAAAATATTAATATTAGATTAAAAAAAACATGTACTGCTTTTGATTTTTTAAGAATATCAAATATATCGTATGATATTTTGATGGATTTTTTAAATTTTTATATACCTAATAATTCTATTTTAACAGATAAAACCGTAATAGAAGAAATTGAGACAAAAAGTAAATATTATGGATATATTCAACGTCAGAAAGATGAAGTAAAAAAATGTATATGTAATGAAAATACTTGTTTATCTATAATTAATGATTATAAATGTGTTACAGGTTTATCTAATGAAGTAATAATTAAATTAAATAAATACCGACCTAATTCTATAGGACAAGCATCTCGTATTTCAGGAATAACTCCTGTAGCAATTTCTATATTATTGATTTTTCTAAAAAAAATGAAATATTAATTAATTTTTTATATTTTTTTTTAAAATCTATTAATATATTTTGGCAGGTTTCTTAAATAAATTTCCTGCCGAAATTAATATCTCTACTGGTAAAGTATTTTTTATAGTTTTTAAAACATTTAAATATCAATATTTTTTGCATATAAAGAATTTTTTTTAATAAAATTTCTTCTGGGTTTTACAGAATCTCCCATTAATGTACTAAACATTTCATTTGCTATACTAGCATCATTCATGGTAATTTGTAACATTTTTCTTGTTTTTGGATTCATTGTAGTTGTCCATAATTGTTCAGGATTCATTTCCCCTAATCCTTTATATCTTTGAATAACAAGAAAATTTCTTGTTTCTTTAATTAATAAATTAATTACTTTATCTAAATTATTAAATTTAAATTTTTTTTTATTAAATTTAATATAAGCATTGTTTGAGATCATATAATTAATTTTTTTAATAAAATTAAGAATTTTTTTATATTTTTTATTTAAGAAAAATTTATTTTTTAAGTGATATGAACAAAAATTATTTTTATCACTAATATTTAGTATTGGTTCATAATAATTATGATATTTTTTTATTTGATAAGAATATATATTTTTTTTATTTAAATATTTTTGTCTTTGTAAATTTTTTATTAGATTTTTTATCCATTTTTTTACATTTTTCTTTTTTTTTAAATTATTTAATGGGATTAAATAAATAATAGTTTTAAAAATAAATAATGGAATTTTTTTACTTAAAAAAAGAAAAATTTTATTAATTTTTTTATATTCATGTAGAATTTTTTTAAATTTTCTTTTGTTTTTTTGTTTTTTTATTTTATATTTTATATAACTATTTTTTTTTATTAATTGGTATTGATATTTATATAATGATTTTGTATTTGTTAAATATTTTTCTTTTTTTCCTTTTTTAATTTTATATAAAGGTGGTTGAGCAACGTATATATGACCTTGTTCTATAATTTCAGGCATTTGTCGAAAAAAAAATGTTAATAATAGTGTTCTGATGTGTAATCCATCTATATCTGCATCAGTCATGATTATAACATAATGATATCTTAATTTTTTAGGATTATATTCCTCTTTTCCAAAACCACAACCTAAAGCGGTAATTAATGTAATTAATTCTGGTGAATTTATTATTTTTTCAAATCTAGCTTTTTCTATATTTAATATTTTACCTTTTAGTGGTAATATTGCTTGATTTTTTCTATTTCTACCTTGTTTCGCAGATCCTCCAGCTGAATCACCTTCTACTAAATATATTTCTGAGAATAAAGGATCTTTTTCTTGACAATCAGATAATTTCCCGGGGAGACTCGTGTTTTCTAACGCTCCTTTTTTTCTTGTGATTTCTCTTGCTTTTTTTGCAGCTTCTCTAGATCTTGCAGATTGTATTATTTTAGTAATAATAATTTTTGAATCTCTTGGATTTTCTAATAAAAAATCCATTAAATGTTCATTTAATAATGTTTCAACAACAGATTTTACTTCTGAAGATACTAATTTTTCTTTTGTTTGAGAAGAAAATTTAGGATTAAACATTTTAATTGAAATTAATGCAGTTAAACCTTCTCTTGTATCATCACCAGTAATTGTAATCTTGTTTTTTTTACTTGATCTTTCTCGATCAGAGAAATAATTTAATGTTCTTGTTAAAGCTGCGCGTAAACCAGATAAATGACTACCGCCATCTTGTTGAGGTATATTATTTGTAAAACAAAGTATTTTCTCTTGAAATGTTGAATTCCATTGCATAGCAATATTAACTTCAATATTTTTTTTTTTTCTTTTAAAAATAAAAATTTTATTATGAATAGGTTTTTTATTGTAATTTATATTCTTTATGAAAGATTTAATTCCACCTTTATGAAAATATTTAAATTTTTTTTTATTTCTTAAATCTTTTAATTGTATTAATAAACTAGAATTCAGAAAAGATAATTCTTCTAGTCTTTTTTGTAAAATTTCACATTGAAAAATATTTTGATTAGTGAAAATTTTTTTATTTGGCCAAAACCGAATTTTTGTACCTCTTTTTTTTGTTTTCCCGACATTTAATAAAGGTTGTTTAGAATTTCCATTAAAATATATTTGTTGATATTTTTTTCCTTCACGATAAATATATAATTTTAATTTTTCTGATAAAGCATTTACTACAGATATTCCTACTCCATGTAAACCACCTGATACTTTGTATGAATTATCATCAAATTTTCCTCCAGCATGTAAAACAGTCATAATTACTTCTGCAGCAGATATTCCTACCTCTGGATGAATATCAACGGGTATTCCTCTTCCATTATCTTTTATTGATACAGAATTATCTTTGTATATTACAACATTAATTAAGTTACAGTATCCAGCTAAAGCTTCATCTATTGAATTATCTACTACTTCAAACACCATATGATGTAATCCAGTTCCATCATCAGTATCTCCAATATACATACCTGGTCTTTTTCTAACTGCATCTAGCCCTTTTAATATTTTAATATTAGATGAGGTATATAAATTTGACATATAATATCCTATTTTAGATTTATATTTTTTTATTTTTTATTTATATATAAATAATTTTTTTTAAAAATACTTTTATTTAAAGATAAATATTTTTTTTGAAAATTTTTATAAAAATATAAAAATTTTATTTAAAATAAAAAATATTATTATAATTTTAAAGGCATAATAATATATTTTATTTCTTTTTGTAAATTTGATTGAATTTGAATGCTAGAAATTGGATTATTAAATAAAATATTAATTTTTTTAGAATTTAATGCATTAATAACATCAAGTAAATAAAATACATTTATAGAAAATGAGATATTTTCATATATATAATAAATAGAAAATGAATCATAAGATTCTTCATCTTCTTGATTTTTAGATGTTATCGTTAATAAATTTTTTGAAAAATTTAAAGAAACACCTTTAAAATTTGTATTACATAAAATTGATGTTTTTAATAAAGATTCTTTTAATTTTTCTTTTGATATTGATATACAATATTTATATTTTTTTAATACAATATCGTTATAATTTGGAAAATCACTGTTTATTAATTTTGTTATTAGTGATATTTTATTTATTTTAAAAGATATATTATTATTATTAATTTTAATTTTTATTAAATCTTTATTTAATAAAATTATTCTAGATAATTCTAATATACTTTTTCTATTTATAATTATAGAAAATGTAGATGTATTTAAATTTAAATTGACTTTATATATGGATAATCTATGTCCATCTGTAGTTACGCCATATAAATAATTATTTTTATATTCGAATAACATTCCATTTAAAGAATTTCTAATATCATTACGAGCTATTGAGAAATGCGTTAATAAAATTATTTCTTTTAATATTTTTTGTGAAATAAAAAATATTTTTGAATTAGTAAATTTTTGAAATATTGGAAAATTTTTATGTGAAGTTACATTTAATTTAAATAAACTATTAGATATTTTGATATACATCTTTTTATTAATTAATTGAAAATATAATTCTTTATTATTTGGTATATTACGACAAATATTTAATATTTTTTTACCAGAGATTGTAATACAGCCTTTTTTATAGAAAATAAAATATTCTTTATCTATATATGTATTTATTTCTATTTCTAAGTTAGAGCTAGTTAATTGTAATATATTTTGATTAATTTTTATGATTATATTTTCTAGTATTGGAAATATTGGGTTTTTTGTGATAATTCTATTATTTTTTTTAAATGAATTTAAAAAATCATTTTTTTTTATTTTGAATTTCATATTTTATGAATTTAGTTGATTAAATAAATATAAAAAATCATAGTAGATTTTTTTTTTTTGTTTTTTAAATTGTTTGATTTTTTTGCAAGCATAAAGAACAGTAGTATGATTTTTTTTTCCAAATGCAATACCTATATCTGAAAGACTATATTTTGTTAATTTTTTTGTTAGTTTCATTGCAATTTGTCTAGATTGTACAATAGATTTTGATCTTTTTCTGGAAATCATGTCTGATATTGTAATATTAAAATATTTGGAGACTATTTTTTGAATAGATAATATATCGATATTTTTTTTTTTATATTTTATTAATTTATTTAAAATTCTTTTAGCTAAAAGAATTGTTATTTTTTTTTTATTAAATAAAGAAGCTATATGTATTTTTTTTAAAATACCTTCTAATTCTCTTACATTAGAATATAATTTTTTTGCAATAAATCTTGCTACTTCATATGTTAAATTAATTTTATTTTCAAGAGCTTTATGTAATAGAATATCAATTCTAGTATTTAATTCAGGAGGATTAATTGATATAGTTAAACCCCATTTAAATCTAGATTTCAAACATTCATTGATTCCACTGATATAACTTGGATAACAATTTGCGGTTATTACAATTTTTTGTCTTTTTTCAAATAAAGTATTTAATGTATTAAATAATTCTTCTTGAGATCTTTTTTTATTAGAAAAAAATTGAATATCATCTATTAATAAAACATCAATAGAACGATAATAATTTTTAAATTTTTCAATAGAATTATTTTTTAAGGAATTTATCATATTTTGAATAAAATTTTCTGAATGTACATAAATTACTTTTTTACGATAATCTTCTATTAGAATTTTATTTCCAATAGCATGAAGTAAATGTGTTTTCCCTAAACCTGTTTTTCCATATAAAAATAATAGATTATAAAAGTTTTTTAAATTATTTGTAAATTTATAAGATACATAAAGAGCTAATTTATTTGATTTCCCTTTAATGAAATTATGAAATTGATATTTTTGATTAATCCCTGTATATGTAGGTATTTGTTTTTTTGTTTTTTTTTTTTTTCTATTTTTTTATATATATTTTGATTATATAGTAATATATTTGATTTTTTATTTAATAGATATGCCATAATAAATAGAGGTTTTTTTATTACAAAATTTGTATAGCAATTTTTTAAAATTATTTATATACTGTTTTCAAATGCATTCTAATGATAAAGTTATTTAGAAGTATATAAATTAATTATATTATTTTTTATTACAGATTTTAACAGTAATATTTATATATTAAATTCTATTTTTAATGATTTTAAGTATTTTAAATATTCTTCTAAATCAAAAATATTATATAATTAATTTTTAAAAAATAATTAAAATTATATTTTTTTGTTTTTTTTTGAATTAAAATATATCTTTTAAAGTTATTTGTTATAATATTTTTATTAAAAGAATGTAATAATATTAAATTTTTATATTTTAAAAATAATTATTTAAATACACTTATTAGAAATAATTTTATATTTTTTAAAAAATTAATAATTGATTATAAAATATATAACTGATATGTTATTAAATATTATTTATATATTTTTTAGATTTTATAAAGGAAAAATTTATATGAAACGTACTTTTCAACCATCTGTTATTAAACGTAACCGTACGCATGGTTTTCGAGCTCGAATGTCTTCTAAAGGCGGACGAGATATCTTATCACGTCGACGTTCTAAATTACGTTCAGTTTTATGTGTTTAGAACTTTTTATAAAAATATAACAATATGTTTCAATTTTCTTTTAAAAAAAAATTACGTTTATTATCTAATATTCAATTTCAAAATGTTTATATTCAAAAAAAAAGAATTTATACAAAAACATTTATTATGTTTGTATGTTTAAATCATTTTAAATTTCCAAGATTAGGTATTTCAATTTCTAAAAAAAATATTACATACGCGCATGATCGTAATCGTATTCGGCGCCTTATTAAGGAAAGTTTTCGTTTAGTTCAAAATAATTTGTTGTTAATGGATTTTATTATTGTTGTAAAGAAAAATATAAATTTATTAAATAATAAAAGTATTTTTTATTTTTTGCAAAAATTATGGATTTATAAAAATTAATAATTTTTTTAATTTATTTAAATAGATTATACCATGAATTCTTATACATAATATATATGTTATGTTTTATTTTTTTATATTTAATAATGAGAAATTTTTTATGATGTATTTTAAACGTATTTTTTTTGTAATATCTAGTATTTTTTTTTCTTTTTTTTTATGGAATTTTTTTCATTTGAATATTTTTATAAACAAAAATAATTTAAAAATAAATAATTTTACATCTCAGATTTTAAATAATAATTTTAGTGATAATAAAAATCAATTAATTAATATACAAAATGATGTATTATCCTTAGATGTTAATTTATTAGGTGGTAATATTGAACATGCAACTTTATTAAAATATAAAAATCATGTAAATACAAATTCTCCTTTTGTTTTATTAAAAAATAAGAAAAAGTTTATATATAGAATTGTTGATGGATTTTTAAAACGAGATAATTTTGATTTTTTTTTTAAAAGACAACAACCTATATATACAGTAGAATCAGTATTATATAAATTAAAGCCTGGAAAAAAAAAAATTAAAGTATTTATGAATTGGAAGTCTGTTGATAATATTCTTTATACAAAAATAATATCTTTAAAAAGAGGATCGTATTCTGTTGATATAGAATATATTATTCATAATAATAGTAATAAAACGATATATCAGTCTATATTTGGTGAAATACAACAAACAATATTTTTACCGAAAAAAAATAGTTTTTTGAATAATTTTTTTAACATAAAATCTTATACAGGTACTGCTTTTTCCAGTGATAAAAAAAATTATCAAAAACATAGTTTTGATGATATTTTTCATAAAAAAAATATAAATTTAATAACGCGTAATGGATGGATAGCAATGTTACAAAAATATTTTTTAACAGCTTGGATTCCTAAATTTATTAAAAAATATATGATATATTCTAATTGCATTAATAAAAATATCGCCGTAATAGGTTTTATTTCTCCGGAAGATTGTATTAACCCTAATTCTGTTTATAAAGTATCTTCTTGTCTTTGGATAGGACCGAATATTCAAAATAAATTATCTTATATTTCTAAAAATTTAGAATCTACTATTGATTACGGGTTATTAAATATAATTTCTTATCCATTATTTAAATTATTAGTTTTTTTTTATAGTATATTTCATAATTGGGGTATTACAATTATTGTAATTACATGTTTAATCAGGATAATTATATATCCTTTAACAAAATTACAGTATATATCTGTGTTAAAAATGAAATCTTTAAATTTAAAAGTTCAAACAATAAAAAAAAAATATCATAGTGATTTTAAAAAACAAAATAGAAAAATTTTATCTTTGTATTCATTTAATAAAATTAGCCCAGTTAGTGGTTTTTTTTCTTTTATAATACAAACTCCAATATTTTTGTCATTTTATTATGTATTAGTATCTTCTATTGAATTAAGACATTCGCCATTTTTTTTATGGATTCATGATTTATCAAGTTATGATTCATATTATATATTACCATTTTTTATGGGTTTTAGTATTTTTCTTACTCAAAGTAATAGTTTAGATTTTAAGGATGTTTTTGAAAAAAAAAATATTATGTGTTTTATGCCATTACTGAGTACTATTTTTTTTTTATGGCTTCCTTCCGGTTTAATAATATATTATATCACTAATAATCTTATTACTTTTTTTCAACAGTGGTTTATATCTATAAATTTTGTTAATAAAGATATATAAAATCATTAATAATAATTATTTAAATAATAAAAAAAATAATTTTATTGAATAAAATTATTTTTTTATATATGGAATAAAAATAGTATATGGTATTTCATGAAACTATTGTAGCTCCCGCTACTGCTTTTGGTCGTTCTAGCGTTGGAATTATAAGAATATCAGGATCTTCTGTTTTAGAAATAATAAAAAAATTTTTAAGAATTTCAATGAAAGAACGATTTGCACATTATGTATCTTTTTTAGATATTAATGGAAATATTCTTGATAATGGAATAGCTTTATTTTTTAATTCTCCTAGATCTTTTACCGGGGAAGATATATTAGAGTTTCACGGTCATGGTAATCCGTTTTTATTAGATTTATTAATAAAAAATATATTGTTAACTAAAAATGTACGTATGGCACGTCCAGGAGAATTCTCTGAAAGAGCTTTTTTAAATAAAAAAATAGATTTAATACAATCTGAGGCAGTTTGTGATTTAATTAATGCAGAATCCGAGCTTTCTATTAAAGCAGCTTTACGTTCTTTGTCTGGTAGTTTTTCAAAAAAAATATGTTCTATTATAGAACAATTAAAGATTCTCTATTCTAGAGTTGAAGCTATTATTAATTTTCCTGATGAAATGAATGAATTATTTTTATTTAAAAGTATAGAAATAGATTTAATTACAGTTATTAAATTAATTAAAAAATTAATTAATACTGCATATCATAGCAATATTTTACAAAAAGGTATTAAAATAGTTATTTCAGGTTCCCCTAATGTAGGTAAATCTAGTTTATTTAATTATTTATCTAATCAAAAAGCTTCGATTGTTACTGATATCCCCGGTACAACTCGTGATATAATTTGTAAAAATATATGGATAAATGGAATATCCTGTGAATTAATGGATACTGCTGGATTACGTAAAAGTAAAGATATTATTGAACAAATAGGCATAAAATTAGCAAAAAAAAAAATTTATTCTTGTGATCATATATTTTTGATGTTAGATATTACTAATAATCAATTATTTAATAATAAATTAATTCTTAAGAGTATTAATAAATTAAAATCAAATCAAAATATTACTTTTATTTTTAACAAAATAGATCTTATTAATCAAGATCCATGTTTAAAAATTATTTATAAAAAATTCAAATGTATTTACTTATCAATTAAAAATAAAACTGGATTAGATTTTTTAAAAAATAGAATTAATGAAATATCTGGTTCATTAAATAATATTGAAGGTATTTTTTTAGCTAGAAGAAGACATTTATCAGAACTAGAAAATTCATTAAAATATTTACTTGATGGTAAAAAATATTGGTTTAAAAATAAATGTATTGAATTATTATCAGATAATATTCGTTTATCTATGGATTGTTTATTAAAAATTACTGGATATTTTAGTAATGATGATTTACTAAATAAAATATTTTCTGAATTTTGTATTGGGAAATAAGAAAATTATATAACTAAAATAAAATAATTTTTTATTAAAAGTATGCCCGGAGGCGGAATTGAACCACCGACACGGGGATTTTCAGTCCCCTGCTCTACCGACTGAGCTATCCGGGCATTTAAAAATATTAAACATTAAAATATTAGTTTTGTCAATATTTTTATTTTTAAAAATTTTATTATTCAAAGAATTAAATAAAAATTTAAATACCCCTTGAAATTCTTTATTAAGGTCCATATATTCTTAAAATGTAAGAGTTCATTAATATAAATATTATTTGTTGTTTTTTTTAAAAATATAATATTAAATTTATTAAAGAGGATTGATAAATATGAAGCTTCGTCCATTGCATGATAGAGTTATTGTTAAGCGAAATGAAGCAGAATCAAAATCAGCAGGTGGTATTGTTTTAACTGGTTCTGCTGCAGAAAAATCTACTCGAGGAGTAGTTTTATCGGTAGGTAAAGGTCGCATGTTAGATAATGGAAATATTAAAAAATTAGATGTAAAAATAGGCGACATTGTAATTTTTAATGAAGGTTATGGAGCAAAAACTGAAACTATTGACAATGAAGAAGTGTTAATTCTTACAGAAAGTGATATTTTAGCAATTATAGAAGAATAATAGTATTATATAATATTTACTTTCAATTTAAAATTTTAAGGAGATATTTTAAAATGGCAGCAAAAGACGTAAAATTTGGCAATGAAGCTCGAATTAAAATGCTTCGCGGAGTTAATGTTTTAGCAGATGCTGTAAAAGTAACACTAGGACCAAAAGGAAGAAATGTTGTTTTAGATAAATCATTTGGCCCGCCAAGCATTACTAAAGATGGTGTTTCTGTAGCTCGAGAAATTGAATTAGAAGATAAATTTGAAAATATGGGCGCTCAAATGGTTAAAGAAGTTGCATCTAAAGCTAATGATGCAGCTGGAGACGGAACAACAACTGCTACTTTATTAGCTCAATCTATAGTTAATGAAGGTTTAAAAGCTGTAGCTGCAGGAATGAATCCAATGGATTTAAAAAGAGGTATTGATAAAGCAGTTATTAGTGCTGTTGATGAATTAAAAAAATTATCTGTCCCATGTTCTGATTCTAAAGCTATTACACAAGTTGGTACTATTTCTGCAAATGCAGATGAAAAAGTAGGTAGTTTAATAGCTGAAGCTATGGAAAAAGTTGGGAATGATGGTGTAATTACTGTAGAAGAAGGTACTGGATTACAAAATGAATTAGAAGTAGTAAAAGGTATGCAATTTGATAGAGGTTATTTATCTCCTTATTTTATTAATAAACCAGAAACTGGTTTAGTAGAATTAGATAATCCTTATATTCTAATGGCAGATAAAAAAATTTCTAGTATTCGTGAACTTTTACCTATTTTAGAAGCTGTTGCTAAATCTAGTAAACCTTTATTAATTATTTCAGAAGATCTAGAAGGTGAAGCTTTAGCAACTTTAGTAGTTAACTCTATGAGAGGTATTGTTAAAGTTTCTGCTGTTAAAGCTCCTGGTTTTGGAGATCGTCGAAAAGCAATGTTACAAGATATTTCTATTCTTACTGGCGGTTCTGTTATATCAGAAGAATTGGCTATGGAATTAGAAAAATCTTCTTTAGAAGATTTAGGACAAGCAAAACGTGTAGTAATTAGTAAAGATACAACTACTATAATTGATGGTAATGGTGAAAAAAATACTATTAAAAGTCGTATTAATCAAATTAGACAAGAAATAAGTGAAGCAACTTCTGATTATGATAAAGAAAAATTGAATGAGCGTTTAGCAAAACTTTCTGGCGGTGTGGCTGTATTAAAAGTTGGGGCAGCAACAGAAGTAGAAATGAAAGAAAAAAAAGCTCGTGTTGAAGATGCTTTACATGCAACAAGAGCTGCAGTAGAGGAAGGTGTAGTTCCTGGAGGTGGTGTTGCTTTAGTTCGAGTAGCAGAAAAAATTTCTCGTATTAATGGTCAAAATGAAGATCAAAATGTTGGAATACGTGTAGCTTTACGTGCAATGGAAGCTCCTTTACGTCAGATTGTTGCAAATTCTGGTGAAGAACCATCTGTAGTAACAAATAATGTAAAAGATGGAAGGGGTAATTATGGTTATAATGCAGCTACTGATGAATATGGAGATATGATATCTTTTGGTATTTTAGATCCTACAAAAGTTACTCGTTCTGCATTACAATATGCTGCTTCTGTAGCAGGTTTAATGATTACAACTGAATGCATGGTAACAGATTTACCTAAGGACGAAAAATCTTCACCTGATTTAAATACTGCTCCAGGAAGTGGTATGGGTGGTATGGGTGGAATGATGTAATCTTTTTTTTATTAAATTTTTTTATTTTTCTTATAAAGAAAATAAAAATTATTTAGTATTATAAATTTTTTTAATTATCTTCTTGTTCTCTGGAACTATTATTGTGAGAACAAGGAGGATATTTTGATTGTATTTATTATTAATGTATTTTGAGATAATATATATTATGACAGCATATAGTGGTAATTCTTTAAAATCTGGATTAAAAATTTTAATAAAAAATAATCCATATGAAGTTCAATATAGTGAGTTTATTAAACCGGGAAAAGGTCAGGCTTTTGTTAGAATTAAATTAAAAGAATTATTAACGAATAAAATATTAAATAAAACATTTAAAGCAACAGATACTTTTTATTCTACTGATGTTATAGAAATTGAATCCTTATATTTATATAATACTAGATATATTTGGGTATTTATGAATAAAAAAAATTTTGAACATATTCATGTTTTAAAAAAATTTTTATTTGGTTGTGAAAAATGGTTAACAAATCTTTCTATTTGCAAGATAACTTTATGGAATAATTCTCCTATTTCTGTATATACAGATAATTTTATTAATTTAAAAGTTAAAAATACGGATGTAGCAATACAAGGTGATACAGTTAATTTATCTACAAAATTAGTGAAATTAGAAACAGGTATTACTGTGCGTGTGCCTTTATTTATTAAAAAAGGTGATTTAATACGAATTGATACTCGTATTGGAAAATATGTTTCTCGTATAATTAGATAATTAATTTTATCTTTTAATTATAATTAATATTTTTTATTTTCATTTATATTCTTCCGATAGCTATTCCATTCGAATGTCAACCATAAACTATTTCCTAATCGCATTCTATCCATAACTCTTTCGCCTAATAAATTATTCATTCTTTTATAATCTAAGTTAGATAACATTCCTGTAGATTTTTTTGATGATGAACGTCTATCAATAATTTGATTAATAATTATTTTTTCATATCGAGATTCTGTTTGCATTCCGATTTCATCAATTATTAATAAATCTAAAATACATAAATTATGTAATAATTTTTTTTCTGTCATTTCATCTTTATTAAAAGATTTATTAAATGTTCCTTTTAAATTTGACATAAGATCTGCAATACTAATAATTAATACACTATTCCCGTTGGAAATTAAATAATTTCCAATTGCAGCAGCTAAATGGTTTTTCCCTGTTCCAGGTCGACCTGAAAAAATAAAGTTTGCAATACTGTTTTGAAAGTTTTTTGCGTATTTATTTGCTGCATAAAGTACTTTTTTATGACCTTCATGTTGTATATAGTAGTTTTTAAATGAACAGTTTATATATAACTCTTTTATTCCTGATCTACCTAATATTTTTTGTATTTTCATAGCTTTGTTTTTTTGAATTATAGATTTAGAATATTTTTTTCCTTGTTCTTGATTCCAAATTAATAATTCTTTATCATTATAAAATTTTGGCTGTATATATTTAGGCATTATTTTTTTTAATTTTATTAAAAGATTTTTCATTTATATTATTTTTTCCTTTAAATTTATTTTTATAGGTAAAAATATATACAATAGTTCAATTGAAAAAATATTATATATTTATTTTTATTGTTTTTATAAAAATTAATAATAAAAATATATATTGTATATTGTAATTTGTTGTTGTTTATGTAAAAATAGATTTTCTTGTATAAGAATATTATATTTTATTTTAAATATTATTGTTAGTATATATTTTATTTTTAATTGCATATATTTCTATTATTATAGAATAATTTTAATATTTTTTTTTATTAACTTTTTTTATATATTTTTATATTTATAGAATAATGATAATAAAACAATACCGATTTTTTTTTTTTTCATTAATTTCCAATTATTTGGTATATATATATTATTATCAGCATGTTCAATATATATTATTGAATTTTTTTGTGTCCAGTTATATTTTTCTAAATATATTATAGATTGATTTAATAATAATTTGTTATTAAATGGTGGATCTAAATAGATAATATCAAATGGATTTCCTTTTTTTTTTAACCATTTTTGTGTTTTTACATGTAATACAGATATATTTTTAATTAAAAATTTTTTTAATGTTTCTTTTATTCTTTTTACTAAAATATAATTTTTTTCTAATGCTATTACTGACTTAGCTGATCTAGATATTGATTCTATACTTAAACTACCGCTTCCAGAAAAACAGTCTAAGCATATTGAATTTTTAATATATTTTTGTAACCAGTTAAAAACTACTTGTTTAATACAGTTTCTAGTGGGGCGTATATTAGTTTTACTTATAGAATGTAGTACTCTTCCTTTAAATATTCCGCCAGTAATGCGGATTTTTTTTTGTTTTTTTGTTTTCATATTTATTGCTCTACTTAATAGAATTATTATTAATTTAAATTTTATTTTATGCATTATAATAAATAATGAGGTGTATATGTGTAGTAAAAAAAAAATTTTTTTTCTAGATTAAATATTTTTTCTAAAAAAAAAATATTAATTGAGTCTAAGCTTAAAGATACAAATAATTTAATTCATTCTAATAAATCTGTACCTAAAAACCAATTTTTTTCTTTTTTTAAAAATTCTTTACAAACAGCGAAAGATTTTTTTACTTTGAGTATAAAAAATATTTTTTCTAAAAAAAAATTAGATAAACGTATTTTTACAGAGTTAGAAAATTTATTATTATTATCTGATTTTGGAACTAGTTCTACTGAAAAAATATTATATATGTTTAAATTAGCTATTGAAAAAAATAATATTACGGAATCAACAGTAGCTGTAAGAATATTTAAGAAACAGTTATTAAATATGTTAAAAATAACTCAAAAAACAGATAGATATATTAATCCAAGCATGCCTTTTGTTATTTTAGTCATTGGTGTTAATGGGGTTGGAAAAACGACTACTATTGTAAAATTAGCGCATTACTATAAAAAATTAGGAAAAACTGTTCTTTTATCTGCTGGAGATACTTTTCGATCTGCTGCAATTGATCAATTAGTAGAATTAGGTTCAAAATATAATATTTCAGTTTTTTCAAAGGCATTAGGTTCTGATCCTGCTTCTGTTGTATTTGATTCTATTCAAAACGCAATAAAAAAAAAAATAGATATTTTAATTATTGATACTGCTGGCCGTTTGCATAATAAAAATCATTTAATTCAAGAATTACAAAAAATTAATCGAGTAATTGAAAAATTTTATTTAACTTCATTTTATGAAATATTTTTAGTTTTAGATGCCGGAATAGGTCAAAACTCAGTGCAACAAGCTAAAATTTTTTCTACTAATTTAAATATTACTGGATCTATTATAACAAAATTAGATGGAACAGCAAAAGGAGGTGTTATTTTTTCTATTTTTAGTGATTTACTGATTCCAGTTTGTTATATTTGTACAGGAGAAAAAATAACAGATTTTAAAATATTTAATAAAAAACAATTCATTAATAGTTTTCTTAATATTTATTAAATAATATGTATTTATCAATACCTACTGTGATTAATTGGTATGTTATTATATATCATGTATTTTATTTTTAGGATAAAATGAAAAAAATAAAAAATCAAATCAATACAATTAGTTTTTTTAATATTGGTAGTTTAGATGCTTATATTCGAATGGCAAATTCTTTTGCTATACTAACTTCAAAAAAAGAAAAGTTATTAGCAAAAAAGTTATTTTTTTACGGTGATATAGAATCTGCAAAATTATTAATTTTATCAAATTTACGTTTTGTAATTCATGTTGCAAAAAATTATTCAGGATATGGTTTACCGCAAGCAGATTTAATTCAAGAAGGAAATATTGGATTAATGAAAGCTATTAGAAGATTTAATCCAGATGTTAACGTTAGATTAGTATCTTTTGCTGTACATTGGATAAAATCTGAAATTCATGAGTATGTTTTAAAAAATTGGCGAATAGTTAAAGTCGCTACAACAAAAGCTCAACGAAAATTATTTTTTAATTTAAGAAAATCAAAAAAGAGATTAGGTTGGTTTAATCGTAATGAAATAGAAATTGTTGCTCGTGAATTAGGAGTTAGTAAAAGAGAAGTTAAAGAAATGGAAGCTCGCATGTCAGCTCAAGATATTACTTTTGATATTACTTCGAAAGATTCTTATACAGATTACTCTGTAAATAATTTACGTTCTTCTTTTTATTTAGAAGATAAAAAATCAAATTTTGCAGTTAAGGTAGAAAAGGAAAATTGGGCATCTCATGCTACTACCAAGTTAAGTAATGCTTTATTAGTTTTAGATGAAAGAAGTCAGCAAATTATTAAGCGGCGTTGGTTAGATCATAATGATTCTAAGATTACATTACAAGCAATTGCTCAGGATTACGGAATTTCAGCAGAAAGGGTTAGACAATTAGAAAAAAATGCAATGAAAAAATTAAAAATTGCTATTGAAGCATAATATTTTTTTAAATATGACTTAATATTTATAAGAATATTTTAATATCAAACTTTTTTATAATTTATTTTTTAATTATATAAATTAGATTATTTTAATAGATATTTCATTTTAAAAAAATGAATAATTTTCGTTATGTATAAAAATTTTTGATTTTATTAAAAAAAAATATAAAAATGTATTTTAATGTATTTAAAATAAATAATTTATTTTTTTAATAAAATATAATTTTTTTAAATAAAATAATTGATTTTTTTAATTATTACAAATTTTTCAAAAATACTATTGTTTTATTAAATTTTAAAAATTTTTTTTTTAAAAGAAAAATTATAAATTATATTAATAATTTTTTATAGAAAATATATTTAATTTTTTTAAATTTTTTTATTATTTTTATTTTTATTGAAATTTTAATAAATCATTTATAATGAATTTTTTATTCAATATTTATTAAATTTTTACATATATTTATTTTTTAAAATAAATAAAAATATTTTTAATTTTTTTTAAAGTGTATTTATAATAATGTTATATATATTCATAATATTATTATGCATATAATATTTATTAATATTCAGCTGTAATTAAAAAAATTTAATTTTTAAATTAAATAATTTTTTTTATTTAAATTTTTACATCCATTAACAGAGAATGCTATACAATTTATTTTTTTAAATTATAAATTCTTTTTTTTTAGTAAATATTATTATTTTTTTAATTTTATAAATATAAAATTTTTATTAATATTTATTTCAATAAATAAAATTTTTTAAAATAAAAATAGGAAAAAACATGTATGTCAATAAAAAATCATATACTAGGATTTCCTAGAATTGGTTTGTATCGTGAATTAAAAACTGCTCAAGAGAATTATTGGTCAAACAAAATTACATTAAATGAATTATTAATAGCTGGAAAGAAAATTAGAAAAAAAAATTGGAAAATTCAGATTAAAAGTGGTTTAGATTATGTTACAGTGGGTGATTTTTCCTGGTATGATCATGTTTTAAATATCAGCATGATGATTAATAATATACCTAAACGCCATCGTTTTGATGAAAAAGAGTTAAATTTAGACACTTTATTTCGTGTAGCTAGAGGTTCTAAGTTAACTAATAAAAATTGTTCAGCATCAGAGATGACAAAATGGTTTAATACTAATTATCATTATATTGTTCCTGAATTTACTAATAATCAAAATTTTTATTTTTCTTGGAAACAAATTATTGAAGAAGTTGATGAAGCTTTATCTTTAGGATATTCAGTAAAACCCGTTTTGTTAGGTCCTTTAACTTATTTATGGTTAGGCAAAGTAAAGGGAATTTATTTTAATAAATTAGATCTTTTAGAAAAAATATTACCTATTTATCAAGAAGTATTATTAGAGTTAAGTTATAGAAAAGTTGAATGGATACAAATAGATGAACCAATTTTAGTTTTAGACCTTCCGAAGGATTGGAAGAAATCATTTAAATTATCATATAATATATTAAATCAAAATAAAATAAAAATTTTGTTAGCTACATATTTTGGTGATATACATCATAATTTAGAGATAATTAACAATTTACCTATTCATGGTTTACATATTGATTTAATTTCTGGAAAATATAATTTATCTCAATTACATAATTATGTAAATAATAATTTTTTATTATCATTAGGAATAATTAGTGGTCGTAATATTTGGAAAGCAAATCTTCTTGAGTGGTTTAATAAATTAAAACCTTTTATGAATTTTAAAAATACATTTTGGATCAGTTCTTCATGTTCCTTATTACATGTTCCTGTGGATGTATCTATAGAAGATAATTTAACAGATTTTGTAAAATCATGGTTTTCTTTTGGTGTTCAAAAATGTTTAGAATTATCTATTTTATCTCGTGTATTAAATAAAAAATTAGATATACAAGAATTACATAATTGGATAAAACCAATTTATGCATATAGATCTTCTAATATTGTTAATAATGTAGTTGTTCAAAAACGTGTTTCAAAAATTTCTTTAGATCAAATAAAAAGAAAAAATAGTTTTTTTATACGCTCTAAAATTCAGAAAAAAAAATTAAATTTACCAATATTACCAACAACTACTATCGGCTCTTTTCCACAAACTAAAGAAATTAGAAAATTAAGATTAGATTATAATAATAAAATAATTAATCAGTTAGATTATGAAAGAGAGATTAAAATACATATTAAAAATAATATAATTCAACAAGAAAAATTAGGTTTAGATGTATTAGTTCATGGTGAACCTGAACGTAATGATATGGTAGAGTATTTTAGTGAATATTTAGAGGGTTTTGTATTTACTAAATATGGTTGGGTACAAAGTTATGGTTCTCGGTGTGTTAAGCCGCCAATTATTGTAGGAGATATTAGTCGAATTACTCCAATTACAGTAAAATGGTCTAAATTTGCTCAATCTCTAACTAAAAAACCAGTAAAAGCTATGTTGACTGGTCCAGTAACAATTTTATGCTGGTCATTTCCTAGAGAAGACGTTTCTAAAGAAAATATATCTAAACAGATTGCTTTAGCTTTACAAGATGAAGTATTGGATTTAGAAAAATCTGGTATTAATATAATTCAAATTGATGAACCTGCTTTACGAGAGGGATTGCCGTTAAGAAAAAAAGAATGGAATGATTATTTATCTTGGTCTGTAAAATCATTTCAATTATGCTCATTTGGAGTAAAAGATAGTACTCAAATTCATACACATATGTGTTATTGTGAATTTAATGACATTATGTCTTCTATAGTAGATTTAGATGCTGATGTTATTACTATTGAAACATCTCGATCTGATATGGAATTATTAGAATTCTTTAAAACATTCAAATATCCGAATGATATTGGTCCCGGGGTTTATGATATTCACTCTCCAAATATACCTACTGTAAGATGGATAGAAAAATTATTAATTAAAGCTTTAAAGTATATATCATTAGAACAATTATGGGTTAACCCGGATTGTGGTTTAAAAACTCGTAATTGGGTAGAAACATCATTAGCGTTACAGAATATGGTACAAGCCACTATAAATATTCGAAAGAATTTTTTAAAAAAATAAATTTAAATTTTTTATTCCACTTAATGCAATCTTTTTTATTGGTTGTATTTAGTGGTAAATTAAGTAGTAGTTATTCTGATAGCGCGTACTTAATAATTTATTAAGTATTTTTTATTTTTTTGTTTTTATAAAAATTAAAAGTATATTTTTAATTTTATATAAAAATATATCGAGCTGTTTGTAATATCAGCTCGAATTTTTTTTATATTCTGTTATTGATATTTTCTGTAGAATTTAATAGTTCAGATAAATTTGCAGCGGCTTCTTCTGCGCTAATAGAAGTTTTATTGTTTTTTTTGTTAGAAGAATTTTTTATTCTATTTTTTAATCTTTGTTTGTGGTATTGATATCCAGTTCCAGCTGGAATTAATCGTCCAACAATAACATTTTCTTTTAATCCGCGTAATTTATCTTTTTTCCCTGCAACAGACGATTCTGTTAATACTCGAGTAGTTTCTTGAAATGATGCTGCTGAAATAAATGATTCTGTAGCTAATGATGCTTTAGTGATACCTAATAAATCTCGAGAAAATGTAGCTATTTTTTTTTTGTTTTTTTTTATTTTTTTATTTTCTAGTATTATTCGTGAATATTCTATTTGTTCTCCTTTTAAAAAGGGGGAATCACCAGAATTTATAATTGTTGCTTTTCTTAACATTTGTCTAATTATTACTTCAATGTGTTTATCATTAATTTTAACTCCTTGTAATCTATAAACTTCTTGAACTTCATTTACTATATAATTTGTAACAGATTGTATTCCTCTTAATCTTAAAATATCATGAGGTGATTCAGGTCCATCTGAAATAATATCTCCTTTTTCTACTCTTTCTCCTTCAAAAACATTTAGTTGTCTCCATTTAGGAATCATTTCTTCATAAGTATTATTTCCATTTGGAGGTGTAAGAATTAATCTTCTTTTACCTTTTGTTTCTTTTCCAAATGAAACAATTCCATTTATTTCAGCTAAAATAGCAAGTTCTTTTGGTTTTCTTGCTTCAAATAAATCAGCTACTCTTGGTAGTCCACCAGTAATATCTTTTGTTCCTACTGATTCTTGTGGAACTCTAGCTAATGTATCTCCTGAAGATATTTTTATTCCATTATCTAGCTGTATAATAGATTTTCCTGGTAAAAAGTATTGAGCGGGCATTTCAGTTCCAGGGATAAATACATCCAAACCGTTTTTATCTATAATTTTGAGTGATGGTTTTAAATCTTTTCCTTGTATATTTCTCTCAGATTGATCTAAAATTACTATAGAAGATAAGCCTGTTAATTCATCGTTTTGTTTTGTAATACTTTGTCCGTCAATCATATCAATGAATTTAATATATCCGCTTACTTCAGTAATAACAGGAATAGTATGGGGATCCCATGTAGCAATTATTTCACCTGCATAAACTTTTTTTCCTTCCCCTTTTGTTAAAATAGATCCATAAGGTATTTTATAACTTTCTTGTGTTTTTCCTAGTTTGTCCAATAATTTTAGTTCAACATTTCTAGAAGTAATAACAATTTTTCCGTTAGAGTTAATTACTGATTTTGCTTGATTTAAATGAATTATTCCGTTTTTTCGGATTCTAATACTTGATTCAGAAGCTACCTTTGAAGCTGCACCACCAATGTGGAATGTTCGCATGGTTAACTGTGTTCCTGGTTCACCAATAGATTGTGCAGCAATAACCCCTATTGCTTCTCCTTTATTAACTAATTTCCCTCTAGCTAAATCACGTCCATAGCAATATGCACATACTCCAAAAGTTGTTTCACAGTGTACTACTGATCTTACTTTAATAGTATCAATAGAATTTTTTTCTAACATATTACATAATTTTTCATTTAGTAGCGTATTATGTGGTATCATAATTTTAATAGAATCTAAATAATAAATATTTTCTACAGTAATTCGACCTAATACTCTTTCTTTTAATGATTCTTTAACGTCTCCTCCTTCAATTAATGAACTCATTAATATTCCTTTTCGAGTTTTACAGTCAGTTTCCGTAACTACTAAATCTTGTGCTACATCTACCAGCCTTCTAGTTAAATAACCTGAATTTGCTGTTTTTAATGCTGTATCAGCTAATCCTTTTCTTGCTCCGTGTGTAGAAATAAAATATTGTAATACATTTAATCCCTCTCTAAAATTTGCTGTTATAGGTGTTTCTATAATTGATCCATCGGGTTTTGCCATTAATCCTCGCATTCCTGCTAACTGTCGTATTTGTGCGGCAGAACCTCTAGCTCCTGAATCAGCCATAATAAAAATATTATTAAAAGATTTTTGTATTATTTTTTTTTGATAATTGTCATATAAAATATCATATGATAAATTTTTCATCATAGCTTTAGCAATATTTTCATTTGCTGTCGCCCAGATATCTATTACTTTATTATATCGTTCACTTACTGTTACTAATCCTGTTTGAAATTGTTTATGTATTTCTGATACTTCTTTTTCTGCTTCAAAAATAATATTTGTTTTTTCTTTTGGAATAATAATGTCATTTATACCAACGGATACGCCGGATTTTGCTGCATATGAAAATCCAATATACATGATTTGATCAGCTAAATTTACTGTATCTTTTAATCCTAATATTCTATAACAAGTATTTAAAATTTTAGATATATCTGTTTTTTTTAATGTTTTATTTATAATGTTAAACGGTAATCCTTTTGGTATTATTGTCCAAAATATCGCTCTTCCTATTGTAGTCTTTATTATTTTCTTTTGTTTTATAAAATTATTTTTATCGTCTTTAATATATTCATGTATACGAACGTTAACAATAGAATGTAAATCTACCGCGCCTAGATAATACATTCGCTCAGCTTCTTTTGAAGAAGATAGTAACATATTTTCTCCTTTTCCATTATGTTTTTGTCTTGTCATGTAATATATACCTAAAATTACATCTTGAGATGGAACAATAATGGGTTCCCCATTTGCCGGTGAAAGTATATTTTTTGTTGACATCATTAATAATCTAGCTTCTATTTGAGCAGATTTTGTTAATGGAATATGAATTGCCATTTGATCGCCATCAAAATCAGCATTATAGGCAGCGCATACTAAAGGATGTAATTGTATTGCTTTTCCTTCAATTAACATTGGTTCGAATGCTTGAATTCCTAATCGATGTAATGTTGGCGCTCTATTTAATAAAATAGGATGTTTATGAATAATTTCATCTAGTATATCCCATACAATAGGTTCTTCTTGTTCTACCATTTTTTTTGCAGATTTTATAGTAGTAGCAAGATTTTTTTTTTCTAATTTTCCATATATAAAAGGTTTAAATAGTTCTAATGCCATTTTTTTAGGTATACCACATTGATTTAAACGTAGATAAGGGCCTACTGTAATTACAGATCTACCGGAATAATCTACTCTTTTTCCTAATAGATTTTGTCTAAATCTACCTTGCTTTCCTTTTATCATATCAGCTAAAGATTTGAGAGGTCTTTTATTTGAACCAGTAATTGACCTCCCGCGTCTTCCATTATCTAATAAAGCATCAATTGATTCTTGTAACATTCTTTTTTCATTTTTAACAATAATGTCGGGAGCAGAAAGCTCTAATAAACGTTTTAATCGATTATTTCTATTAATAACTCTCCTATATAAATCATTTAAATCAGATGTAGCAAATCTACCTCCATCTAGTGGAACTAACGGTCTAAGATCCGGAGGTAATATCGGAAGAACAGTTAGAATCATCCATTCCGGTTTATTTTTAGAAGATATTAATGATTCAATTAATTTAATTCTTTTTGTCATTTTTTTTCTTTTTGTTTCTGAATTTATTTTTAATACTTCTTTTTTTAATTGAATACATGTGTTTTTTAAATCCATTTTTTTTAAAATTTTTTGTATTGCTTCTGCTCCCATTTGAGCTTCAAATTCGTCTCCAAATTCATTAATAGCATGTATATACTGATCTTCTGTTAAAACTTGATATTTTTCTAAATTTGTCATACCTGGTTCTATAATTACGTATGATTCAAAATATAATACTCTTTCTATGTCTCTTAGAGGCATATCAATTAGTAAACCAATTCGTGAAGGTAATGATTTTAAGAACCAGATATGCGCTATAGGAGAAGCTAATTCGATATGACCCATTCTTTCTCTACGAACTTTACTTTGAGTAACTTCAACACCACATTTTTCGCAAACTACCCCTCTATGTTTTAAGCGTTTGTATTTACCACATAAACATTCATAATCTTTTATAGGTCCAAATATACGAGCACAAAACAATCCATCACGTTCAGGTTTAAAAGTTCGATAATTTATTGTTTCTGGTTTTTTAACTTCCCCAAAAGACCATGATCGTATAATTTCAGGTGAAGCTAATGAAATTTTAATAGAATCGAATTCTTCATTTTTTGTGTTATTTTTAAAAAATTTTAATGTATCTTTCATGGATTATTCTTATAAATATATGAATAGTTAATATTTTAGGTTTTTGATGAGATTTATTTTTATATTTTTTTTATATTAATATTTTAATCGTTATTTAATTCAATATTTATTCCTAAAGAACGTATTTCTTTTATTAATACATTAAATGATTCAGGCATTCCTGGTTCCATTTGATATTTTCCACTAACTATATTTTTATACATTTTAGTTCTTCCTGTAACATCATCAGATTTTACTGTTAACATTTCTTGTAATATATGGGAAGCTCCATATGCTTCCAATGCCCAAACTTCCATTTCTCCAAATCTTTGCCCTCCAAATTGCGCCTTTCCACCTAAAGGTTGTTGTGTTATTAAGCTATACGATCCTGTAGATCTAGCATGCATTTTATCATCTACTAAATGATTAAGTTTTAACATATACATATATCCTACTGTAATTTTTCTTTCAAATTTTTCTCCGGTCCGCCCATCAAATAAAGTTATTTGTCCTGAAGTAGGTAAATTACCCATTTTTAATAGTTCTTGTATTTCTTTTTCATTTACTCCATCAAAAACTGGTGTTGCAATTGGCATTCCGTTACATAAGTTTTTTGCTAATTGCAATATTTCCTTGTCAGAAAAATTTTCTAATTTAACTTTTTGATTTGTTTTATCTCCAAGATTATATGCTTTTT
This sequence comes from Buchnera aphidicola (Cinara curtihirsuta), assembly GCF_900698895.1. Taxonomy (NCBI): domain Bacteria; kingdom Pseudomonadati; phylum Pseudomonadota; class Gammaproteobacteria; order Enterobacterales; family Erwiniaceae; genus Buchnera; species Buchnera aphidicola. The sequence goes on from NZ_LR217700.1 coordinate 25,928, forward strand.
GTAAAAATTGACGAATTTTATATATTTTTTTATGTTTTTTTAACATTTTATTTATAATATTTCCAATTCCTTTTGCAGCTAAACCTAAATGTGTTTCAAGAATTTGACCTAAATTCATACGTGATGGTACACCTAATGGATTTAATACAATATCTATTGGTACTCCTTCTTTATCATAAGGCATATCTTCAACAGGATTAATTTTAGATACGACTCCTTTATTTCCATGTCTTCCAGCCATTTTATCGCCGGGTTGTATTTTTCTTTTTACTGCTAAATATACTTTAACAATTTTTAAAATTCCTGGAGATAATTCATCACCTTTTTTTATTTTTTTATTTTTATCTTCTATTTTTTTTGTAAATTTCTTTTTTAATTTTTTATATTGTTTTTCTAATTTTTTTATTTCTTTTTTTTTATAATTAGATTCTTTAGAATAATTTTTAAAATAATTATCTAAAGAAGTCATATTTATTTTGTTTTTTTTTATACCTGATTTAATTAATATTTTCTTTATTCTCATAATAATATTGATTTCAAATATTTTTAGTTCTTCTGTTAAATTATTTTTTGCTTTTTTTAATAACATTTCTTCTATTTCTAGTGTACGTTGATCTTTTTTTATTCCATCTCTAGTAAATATTTGTACATCAATTATAGTTCCATTTACTCCGTTAGGAACACGTAATGAAGAATCTTTTACATCTGAAGCTTTTTCTCCAAAAATAGCTCTTAATAATTTTTCTTCGGGTGTTAATTGTGTTTCGCCTTTAGGTGTTACTTTTCCCACCAAGACATCCCCGCTAGATACATCTGCTCCTATATATACAATTCCTGAAGAATCTAATTTTGATAATGCTGATTCACCTACATTTGGTATATCAGCAGTTATTTCTTCCAAACCTAATTTAGTATCTCGACAAATACATGACAATTCTTGAATATGAATGGTCGTAAATCGATCTTCTTTGACAACTTTTTCTGATATAAGAATTGAATCTTCAAAGTTATATCCATTCCATGGCATAAAAGCTACTCGCATATTTTGTCCTAAAGCTAATTCTCCTAAATCAGTAGCGGGTCCATCTGCTAATACATCACCTTTTTTAATTTTATCATTTAGAGAAACACAAGGTATTTGATTAATACAGGTATTTTGATTTGATCGGGTATATTTTGTTAAATTATATATATCTATACCAGATTGATATGCATTAATTTTTTTTTCGTTTACATTTATAACTATTTTTGATGCATCAACATATTGTATAGTTCCACTTCTTTTAGCAATGACTGTTACACCTGAATCAATTGCTACTGATCTTTCCATTCCCGTTCCTACTAATGGTTTTTCTGGTTTTACAGTAGGAACAGCTTGTCTTTGCATATTAGCTCCCATAAGGGCTCTATTAGCATCATTATGTTCTAAAAACGGTATTAACGATGCTCCAACTGAAACTATTTGTTGTGTTGAAACATCCATATAATGGACTTGTTTTTTATGAAATAAACCAAATTCTCCTTTATGTCTACATATAACGAAATTTTCACAAAACTGACCGTTTTCATTGATTTTTGTATTAGCTTGTGCAATAATATAATTTCCTTCTTCAATAGCAGATAAATATTTAATATCACAGGTAACTATATTATTTATTATTTTTCTATAAGGAGTTTCTAAAAAACCATATTGATTAGTTCTTGCATATATTGATAAAGAATTAATTAATCCTATATTAGGTCCTTCTGGTGTTTCTACTGGACAGACTCTTCCGTAGTGTGTAGGGTGAACATCCCTGACTTCAAAACCAGCTCTTTCTCTTGTTAATCCTCCAATTCCTAATGCTGAAATTCTACGTTTATGTGTAATTTCTGATAAAGGGTTATTTTGATCCATAAATTGAGATAATTGACTTGATCCGAAAAATTCTTTTATTGCAGAAGATATAGGTTTTGCATTAATAATATCCTGTGGCATTAATATATCTAAATCACTTAATGACAATCTTTCTCTTACCGCTCTTTCTACTCTAATTAATCCGACTCTAAATTGATTTTCTACCATTTCTCCAACTGATCGCACGCGACGATTTCCTAAATGATCAATATCATCTATTTCTCCTTTTCCATTACGAATATTAATCAATTTTTTTATTACCTCAAGAATATCATTTTTATCTAATGTTCCAGGTCCGCATTTTTCTGTACGATTTAAAGATTTATTAAATTTCATTCGACCAACTGGAGATAAATCATATCTTTCTTTAGAGAAAAAAAGATTATTAAATAAATTTTCAGTAGCTTCTTTAGTAGGTGGCTCTCCAGGTCTCATCATTCTGTATATTTCTATTAACGCAGTATTTTGATCTTTTGTAGAATCAATTCGTAATGTATCTGAAATATATGATCCGTGATCAAAATCATTAATAAATAAAACACATATTTTTTTATAACCGAACTTTTTAATTTTTTTGAAATCTTCTTTTGTTAATTTTGTATTTGCTTTAATAAATATTGTTCCATTTTTAGGATCAATATAATTTTTACTAATTATTTTACCGTAAATATATTCTTTCGGCACTTTTATTGAGGTAACACAGTCTTTTTCTAATTCGATAATATTCTGTGTTGTTACTCTTTTTCCTTTTTTTAAGTATACTTTTTTATTTTTTATGATATTAAATGGTATAATTTCTCCGCGTAATCTTTTTGGAATTAAATCCATTTTGATTGAATTTTTTTTTATATAAAAAATATCATTTTTAAAAAAAATTTTAAGTATATCTTCTGTATTAAATTTTAGAGCTCGTAGTATTATAGTAATTGGAATTTTTCTTCGACGATCTATTCGTGCAAATAGATTATCTTTAGAATCAAATTCAAAATCTAACCATGACCCTCTATAAGGTATAATTCTTGCGTTATATAATATTTTCCCTGATGAGTGTGATTTTCCTTTATCACTGTCAAAAAAAACACCAGGACTTCTATGTAATTGTGAAACAACAACTCTTTCTGTGCCATTAATAATAAATGTTCCATTTTTTGTCATTAAAGGTAGTTCACCCATATATACTTCTTGTTCTTTAATATTTTTAACAATAGTATTATTTGATTCTTTTTCGTATATAATTAATTGTAGTTTTACTCTTAATGGAACTGAATATGTTGTACCTCTCGTTTGAGATTCTTGTACATCAAATGTTTTTTTTCCTAAATTATATGAAATATATTTTAATTCAGTAGATCCGTTATAACTATAAATAGGAAAAATTGATTGAAATGCAGCCTCTAATCCTTCATGATTACTTTTTTTTGATTGGATAAAATTTTTAAATGAATCTATTTGAATAGATAATAGATAAGGAATATCTAAAATATTTTTTTGTTTACCAAAATTTTTTCGGATGCGTTTTTTTTCAGTATGAGAGTAAACCATTGTTTCCTTAGTGTATTATTATAATTTTAAATAATTTTTTATATAATTATTTTGTATATAAATGTTTATTAAATTTAAAAATAAATATTTTTTTGGATTTTATTGAATTTTTTGTTGCTTTTATTAAATATATTATATTATATTATAGTAATTATGAGAACTGGTGACTTATAAATCACCAGTCATTAGTTAGGTGTTAATTCTAATTTTAAATTATTTAGTTTTATATTATTTCTGCTGTAGCACCAGAATCTATAAGAGTTTTTTTTAAACTTTCTGCATTTTCTTTTGTTATATTTTCTTTAATAAGAGTGGGTGCTGATTCTACTAGATCTTTGGATTCTTTTAACCCCAATCCAGTAGTACTTCGTATTATTTTAATAATTGAAACTTTATTACTTCCTATAGAAATTAATTTTACATTAAATAATACTTTTTCTTCTTTTTTATTTTTTGAAGAATCTTGTTTTATATTTAATGGAATATTTGATGAAATATCAAATTTTTTTTCTATTGCAGAAATTAATTGCATAATTTCTTTTACTGACATATTAGAGATAGTATCTAAAATTTCTTCTTTAGTAATTGACATGATTATTATATCCAAATTAGTTAAGAATATATTTAAAAAAATTAGATTATTATGTTGATTTGTGAGTGATTTGATTAAGTAATCGTAGGAATTTTCCTAATGATATTTCTTTTAATATTATTATAAATTTAAGGATAGATTCGATATGTGTTGGTAGTGTAGCTAAATCATGAATTTCTTTTAGATCAAGTATTTTATTTTCGTAAATTGCATTTTTTATTTTAAAATCTGTATTTTTTTTATTAAATTCTATAAATAATCTACTTGCGCTGCCTGGATGTTGAAGAGAAAATGCAATTAAGTTTGGTCCTTTCAATATTTCAATAAGTTTAGAAAAAATTGTTTTTTTTAAAGATTTTTTTAGTAAAGTATTTCTAGTTAAATAAATTTTTACATGAAATTTTTTAGCTTTTTTACGTAATATGTTAATTTTATTTACTTCAATTTTTGATGGATTTGCTGTTATTATAGATAATGATTTTTTTGCAATTGTATTAATTTTTTTAATTATATCTTGTTTTTTATTACGATTTAACGCCATTTTTTTATCCTATTTTTAATGATGTTTATAAACAATTATAAATAATTTATATTATAAATTTAAGGATAGAAGGCATTTAAATTTTTTATGAAATTTTCATATATCATTGATTATTTTTTAAAAAAAATATTTTTTATATAAAATATAATTGATTTAATTAATAAAAATATGATTTTATAAAGATAGATGATCAATATTTATTCCCGGACCCATAGTAGTCGATATACTAATTTTTTTATAATAAATTCCTTTTAATTGGGCTGGTTTAGATTGTTTAATAGAGTGGTACAATGCTAAAAAATTTTCATATAAATTTTTATTAGAGAAATTTATTTTTCCAAAATTACTATGTATAATACCATTTTTATCATTTTTATAATTTATTTTCCCTTTTCTTGCATCTTTTATTGATTTTTTTATATTTTTAGTAACAGTTCCAAATTTTGGGTTGGGCATAATACCTCTAGGTCCTAATATTGGTCCTAATTTTCCAACTAATTCCATTGCTTCTGGTGAAGCAATTATTAAATCAAATTTAATTTTTTGTTTTTTTATAATATTAGCTAAATCTTCCATTCCTACAAAATCTGCTCCATATGATTGAGCTATTTTTATATTTTTTCCAGTAGTAAAAACTGCTATTTTTATTTTTTTTCCTGTTCCGTGAGGCAATATAACAGACCCACGGACATTTTGTTCAGATTTTTTAGGATTAATATTTAAATTAAACGCTACGTCTATGCTTTCTATAAAATTTGCTGGTTTTATTTTTTTTAATATTTCTATAGCTTTATTTATTTTATAATTTTTTTTTTTTTTTTTTTTTTTTTGATTGAATTGCTTTTTTTTTGATTTTTCTTTCATTTTTATTCCTTTATTACTGTAATTCCCATAGAACGAGCAGTTCCTTCAATAGTTTTTTCTATTTGAATAATATTTGATCCTGTCATATCTACCATTTTTTGTTTAGCAATTTGGTTGATTTGTTTTTTTGTAATATGACCAATAATATCATGTTTAGGTTTTTTCGATCCATGTTTAATATTTAAGCATCTTTTTAATAATATTGAGGCAGGAGGTGTTTTAATTATAAAAGTAAATGATTTATCGGCATAAACAGTTATAATAACTGGAGTTGGAATTCCTTTTTCTAATTTAGATGTTTGTAAATTAAAATTTTTACAGAACTCCATGATGTTTACTCCCTTTTGTCCTAAAGCTGGACCTACTGGAGGGCTAGGATTAGCCATTCCAGATAGTACTTGTAATTTTATATATGCTGTAATTTTTTTAGTCATAATTCTTCTTGTAATTAAGTAAACAATTTTATAAAAATAAAATTGTTTTTAATTTGTTTTATTCAATATTTTTCAACCTGTCTGAAGTTTAGTTCAACAGGAGTTGACCGTCCAAATATTGATACAGACACTCTTAACCTGTTCTTCTCGTAGTCAACGGTTTCGACAATGCCATTAAAATCTGAAAAGGGGCCATCATTAACACGGATATTTTCTCCTGGTTCAAATATTTTTTTTGGTCGAGGTTTATCGCCAATTTTTTTTATTTTTTTTAGAATAATATTTATTTCATTACTATTAATAGGTGTTGGTTTTTCAGAAGAGCTACCTATAAAACCTAATACTTTAGGTAAACTTTTTATTAAATGCCAACTATAGTTGTTCATAATCATTTCAATTAAAATATATCCTGGAAAAAATTTATAATCACTTTTTTTTCTTTTTCCTTTTTTAATTTCTATTACTTCTTCAGATGGAACAATTACTTGTCCGAATATATTTTTCATTTTTTTTATTTTTTCATTATTTAATATAGATTGTGCAACTCTATTTTCAAATCCTGAAAAAGATTGAAGAACATACCATTTTTTTTTTTCTACATACAATTTCTATAACCTCAGTGAAAATATATAAGATATTATACGAAGTATAATTCCATCTATTATCCATAAAAATATAGATGTTAATATTATTAATAATATAACAATTCCTGTTGTTTGTGCTGTTTCTTTAAAAGAAGGCCAAACAATATTTAATAATTCTAATTTTATTTCATTAATGAATATAAGTATTTTTTTACTTAAAATTGTATGAAAAAATATTTTTAATAATATTATAAATAATGTACTAAAAAAAATTATTTTTAATGTTTTTGATAATTTATATAAAAAAAAAATATAAGTTAAAATTATTGATGAAATTATAGTAATTATGCAAAACCATTTTATTTTTTCTTTATGGTTCATATATATTTGATATATGTTATAAATATGCATAATTATAGTTCTCTTATAAAGGTAAATTTTTTTTTCAAAAAATTATTTATAATATATCATAATATTTTTTTTAAAATAAATAAATTATTATTTTTTAAAAAAAATAATAATAAAATTTTTTTAAATTTTAAATATTAAATATAAATTTATTTTATATAAAATAATAAATATTTTCAATTAATTAAAAATATATTTTTTTTTATTTATTTTTAGTAATTTATAAAACATAATTTTTATTATGCTGACACCTAGATTTGAACTAGGGACCTCATTCATACCAAGAATGTGCTCTACCAAACTAAGCTATATCAGCTTTTTATACATAATTTTATATAAAGCGGTCAGCGGGAATTGAACCCGCATCATCAGCTTGGAAGGCTGAGGTAATATCCTTTATACGATGCCCGCTTTTTATTTTATGGTGGGAGAAGGATTCGAACCTTCGAAGTCAATGACGTCAGATTTACAGTCTGCTCCCTTTAACCGCTCGGGAATCCCACCTATATTTTTGCCGGCTACCGGAATTGAACTGGTGACCTACTGATTACAAGTCAGTTGCTCTACCTTCTGAGCTAAGCCGGCTATAAAATTATATTATAATATTTTTTATTTATATTAATTAATATATTTTTAAATAAATAAAATTAATAATTATTTATATAAAATAATATATTTTTTAAAAAAATAAATATTTTTTATTTTTTTTGATTATAACATATTTTTTTATGAATATAAAATATTTTCTTAAAAAGATTAATATTTATTTTTAATAAAAATATATAAGATATATTATAAAGTACTTTATTAATTTAATAAATGTTATACTAATTTAAAAAAATTTTTAAATAATAAAAATTTTCTATTTTAGTTTTTATTTGTTATTTTTTTTATATATGATTTTATTTTTATAAATGTTTAATATTTTTATAACTATATTATTTATAATATTTTATATACTTATTTTTTAAAATAAAGTTAAAAATTAAATAGTTTTTTTTATTTATTTATAGATATAAATAAATATTTAGATTAATTTAATAAAGTTAATATTTTTAAATAAAAAAATTTATATTTAGTAGGTATTTATTTATAAAATATAATATTACTTTATATATTATTTTTAATTTTAATAATTTAAATATTAATAATAGTAATTAGGATATAGATATGATAACTATTTTTAAAGATAGAAAAAAAAAATATAACGACGAACCAGTTAACTTAAAAAATAAGATTAAAATTTCTTTTGAGGTATTTCCTCCTAAAAATATTTTTTTAGAAAATAAGTTATTTCATTCAGTTAAAATGTTAAATAAATGTAATCCAGAATTTTTTTCAGTAACAAATAGTATAAATATAGATAAATATGATAAAACTTTTTTTGTTTTAAAAAAAATGTTTCCTTTAACTGATGCAAAATTATTTGCTCATTTTATCACTATAGGATTAAATGAATCTTTAATAAAAGATATTGCACATAAATATTGGAGTCACGGAATTAAAAATATTATTGCTTTAAGAGGTGATTTGCCTTTTAATTATTCTAAAAAAGTAATATATGCAGTTGATTTAATTAAATTATTAAAATCTGTAAATGATTTTAAAATATTAGTTGCAGCATATCCTGAATTACACCCTGAATCTCGTAGTTTAAAAGAAGATTTAATTAATTTAAAAAATAAAGTAGATTTAGGTGCTACTGCAGCTATTACACAGTTTTTTTTTAGTATTAATAAATTTTTAAAATTTCGTGATAATTGTTTAATGATGGATTTAAAAATTGATTTAATACCTGGAATATTACCTATATTAAACATTAATCAATTAAAAAAATTTGTTAATATGACAAACATTTATGTTCCTCGGTGGATCTTAGATTTTTTTTATAAATATTCTGATGATAAAGATAAATGTACTGATTTAAGTGTAAGTATTGCTGTAGATTTAATAGTTAGTTTATATCGCGAAGGTATTAAAAGTTTTCATTTATATACATTAAATCAATCTGATTTGAGTTTAAGAATTTTTTATAAATTAGGCTTGATTTAATTATTTTAATAAATATTAGTTAATATAAATAATTTATAGTTATTTTATTTTATATAATTAGTAAAATTATTTACAACGTTTTATTCAATATAAAATTCATTTATTTTAATCAAATAAATTTTTATATATTTTATAAATAAAATATTTTTATATTAAAGATATATTTAAATTTTTATTTGAATTATTATTTATATTATATATTTTATATAAATTAATAATTAAATATTTAATATAAGGTTTTTAATAATGAAAGGTCCTTTAGTAGTAAAAATAGGTGGTATATTATTGAATAATAATAATGCTATAAAACGTTTATTTAAAGCGATACATGTTTTTTATAATTTAAAAAAAAGAGGAATAATATTAGTTAACGGAAGTTGTTTATTTAGTAGAAATATTTTTCAAAAATTTAATTTTTCTTCTTCAAAAAATAATTTTTGTTCAATTGAAAAATTAAATACTAAGAATATATTATTTTCTATTTTACCTAACATTGTTAATATACGCCTGTTAGCTTGGTCAAAAAGATACAAAATTACAGGACAAAGTTTGTTGTTAACAGATTTTTTTAATGAATTAATTTTAAATCCCGTTTCTATAAAAGAGATTAATTTTTTTTTAAAAAAAAATAAAAAAGAAATATTAGAATATATAAAAATTATTCAAATGTTTTTAGAAAAAAACATTATTCCTTTTATTTGTTCTTCTGGTTTAGATTTAGAAGGTAATATTTTTAATATTAATTCAGACATAGTAGCAATGATATTAACGATTATATTAAATGGACATTTAATTATATTAACAGACGTAAATGCTGTTTTAGATGGTAAAGGTCAGCGTATTAAAGAAATTTCTTATAGAGAAATAAATAATTTACTTGATTCAGGTTCAATAACCAATGGAATGATTACTAAAATAAAATCTGCATTAGTAGTATCAAAAATTTTAAAAAAACCAGTTGAAATAGCTAGTTGGCATAATTTAAATGATTTATTAGATGTGTTTACAGGAAAATCTATCGGCACTAAAATTATAGAATAAAATAGGTTTATAAACAATATGAAAAATAGAAGTATAAAAAATACAATCGTTTTAGCGTATTCAGGTGGTTTAGATACTTCAGCTATTATACCTTGGATAAAAGATAATTATAAATTTAATGTTGTTGCTTTTGTTGCAAATATTGGACAATCTAGTTTAGATTTAGAAAATATTAAAGAAAAAGCAATTATGTCTGGAGCCTCAGATTGTTATGTTGCTGATTTAAGAAATGATTTTGTAAATAAATATGTATTTCCTATGTTGAAAATTGGAGCAATATATGAAGGACAATATTTATTAGGAACAGCAATTGCAAGGCCATTAATTGCTAAATCTCAAGTAGATTATGCTCATAAAATTAAGGCAATTGGTGTAAGTCATGGAGCAACAGGAAAAGGAAATGATCAAGTACGTTTTGAATCAGCATATGCTGCTTTAGATTCTTCTTTAATAGTAATAGCTCCGTGGAGAGAATGGAAATTTAAATCTAGAGAAGAGTTATTAGAATATTTACGCCAAAAAAATATTAATACTACAGTAACTCAGAAAAAGATTTATAGTAGAGATGAAAATATTTTTCATGTTTCTACCGAAGGTGGAATTTTAGAAAACACTTGGAATGCTCCAAATAATGATTGTTGGGTATGGACTAAAAGCCCTCATGATGCTCCTAATAAGTCTGAAAAAATACATTTGCAAATTAAAAAAGGTTGTGTAGTAGGAGTAAACCATAAACGTTTAAGTGCTTATGAATGTTTAAATAAACTGAATAATTTAGGAAGTACACATGCTATTGGTCGCGTTGATATTATAGAAAATCGTCTTGTTGGTATAAAATCAAGAGGTTGTTATGAAACTCCTGGTGGGACTATTATATATCACGCTTTAAGAGGTTTAGAACAATTAATATTAGATAGAGATAGTATGTATTGGAGAAATAAAATTGCATTAGATATGTCGTTAATAATATATGATGGAAAATGGTTTACTCCAATAAGAAAATCGCTTCAACAGTCTTCAGAAATATTATCAAATAGTATTTCGGGTGAAGTAGTAGTAGAATTATATAAAGGCTCAGTTAATATTTTACAAAAGAAATCATTAAATACGTTATATTCACAAGAATATGCTACTTTTAGTAAAGATTCCGTATACAGTCAATTAGATGCTCAAGGTTTTATTCGTTTATTTTCATTATCATCACGCATTCGTTCATTAAATCGTCAAAAATAATATTTGATATGTTTTTTGTATTTTTTGAGGTAAAAATATGTCTCTTTGGGGTGGTAGATTTAAGAAAGTATCCAATATACAATTTAAAAGATTTAATAACTCTTTAAATACGGATTATAGATTAATAAAAGATGATGTTAAATCTTCTATAGCTTGGTCAAAAATGTTGTTAGATAGTAAAATTTTAACTAATAATGAACAAAAATTAATTGAAAAAACTTTAAAATGGATTTTAAAAAAGTATATATATAATATTAATGAAATCTTGTCTTCAGATTCTGAAGATATTCATAGTTGGATAGAATCAACTTTAGTAAAAAAAATTGGAAAATTAGGAAAAAAATTATATACAGGTAGAAGCCGTAATGATCAAATTGCTACTAACTTAAAATTATGGTGTAAAAGAAAATCAAATCGTATTTTGAAAGAAATTATTAAATTACAACGTAATTTTTTTAATCATGCTACCTTACAACAAAATACTATTATTCCAGGTTATACACATTTACAAAGAGCGCAACCAATTACATTTTCGTATTGGTGTTTAGCATACATTGATATGTTTGAAAGAGATCGATTGCGAATGATAGATACAGTTAAACGCTTAGATTTGTCTCCTTTAGGATCTGGAGCCATATCAGGTACTTCATTGAATATTAATAGAAAAAAATTAGCTGATATTATGGGTTTTTCAAATTGTACTACTAATGCTTTAGATAGTGTTTCTGATAGAGATTTTATTTTAGAGATTTTATCTACAGCATCTATTAGTATGATGCATTTATCTCGTTTTTCTGAAGATTTAATATTTTATAATTCAGGAGAAGCTAATTTTATTGAATTATCTGATGAAATAACTTCTGGATCTTCATTAATGCCTCAAAAAAAAAATCCAGATATTTTAGAGTTAATAAGAGGAAAGTGTAGTGGAGTATATGGTTCTTTAATATCTATATTTACTTTATTGAAAGGGTTACCTTTATCTTATAATAAAGATTTTCAAGAAGATAAAAAATATTTATTTCAAGGTTTAGATATTTGGGAAGATTGTTTAAAAATGAGTAGTTTAGTATTGAATAATATGAAATTAAATAATTTACGTTGTAAACAAACCGCTCAAGAAGGTTATAGTAATGCCACAGAATTAGCAGATTACTTAGTTAGTAAAGGAATATCTTTTAGAGATGCTCATTATATTTCGGGAAAAATTGTTATAGAAGCTATTCATCAAAATAAGCATCTTGAAGAATTAGATTTATTATTTTTAAAAAAATATTGTTCAATAATTGAGAAGGATATATATCAATACTTAACATTAGAATCTTGTTTAGAAAAAAAGAATTCTATTGGTGGAGTTTCTAAAATACAAACTAAAATGGCTTTAGCTAATATAGAGAAGCGTTTACTAAGTCTTGAAAAATAAAATGTATTTTTATATGGTACGATATAATATAATAAAAATATTTTGTAAATCACGCGATATTCTTTATATCGCGTGACATTAAAAAAATTATATAAATAAATATATATTTAATGTAATATAAATAGTATGGTTATTTTTTAATAAAAATTATTTTTTATATTTGTTTTTTATAAACGTAAATTTGTATAATTATACAATTATAATAATTTTTTATTATATTAATATTTTTAACAGATATTTATATTTTATAAATTTTTTATAATTATTTTTTTAAATTTAATAAAATATATATGTTTTTTATTAGAAAATAATATAATTTTTATTGTATAAATATTTTAAAAAAAATATGAAAAATTATATTTTTTTGTATATAAGTTGTAATATGGCACTATTAAACGTTAAATAATATTAAAGATATAATATTATTTATTTTTGAGTATATTTTTTATATAAAAATTTTATAGAAAAATTATTTTTTAAAATATCTATCTAATTAGATATTAATACTAGATTAGGAATTGTCTAAAAAACTTTTTAATATTTCTGATCTACTAGGATGTCTTAATTTTCTTAATGCTTTAGCTTCAATTTGACGTATTCTTTCACGTGTTACATCAAATTGTTTTCCAACTTCTTCTAAGGTGTGATCGGTATTCATATCAATTCCGAATCTCATTCTTAGTACTTTTGCTTCTCTTTCTGTTAAACCCGATAAAACATCATTTGTAATTGCTTTTAAACTTTCCGAAGTAGCCGATTCTAAAGGTAATTCTAGATTTGTATCTTCAATAAAGTCACCTAAATGAGCATCATCATCTTCTCCTACTGGAGTCTCCATAGAGATAGGTTCTTTAGCAATTTTTAATACTTTTCTAATTTTTTCTTCTGGAATTAACATTTTTTCAGATAGTTCTTCTGGTGTTGGTTCTCTTCCAATTTCTTGTAGCATTTGTCTAGAAATTCTGTTTAATTTATTAATTGTTTCAATCATATGTACTGGAATACGAATAGTTCTTGCTTGATCTGCTATAGATCTAGTAATTGCTTGACGTATCCACCATGTTGCATAGGTAGAAAATTTATATCCTCGTCGATATTCAAATTTATCAACAGCTTTCATTAATCCAATGTTACCTTCTTGAATTAGATCTAGAAATTGTAATCCTCTATTAGTATATTTTTTAGCTATAGAGATTACTAATCTTAAATTTGCTTCAACCATTTCTTTTTTTGCTCTTTTTGCTTTTTCTTCTCCTAACAATATACGTTTATTAATATCTTTTACTTGTGTAATAGTTAAACCGGTTTTTTTTTCAATAATTAGTAACTTTTTAACACTATTATTTATATCTCTTTTTACTAAATCTAATTTAGAAGACCATGTTTTTTTTTTATTTGTAGCAATATTATACCATGTAAAATTTGTTTCTTTTCCTTTAAATAATTGTATGAAATTTTTTTTAGGTATTTTACAGGTTTCTATACATAATTTCATTATTTTTCTTTCTTGGAATCTGATTTTTTGAATCATTTTTCTCATATTTTTTACTAAATAATTAAATTGTTTAGGAGCTAATCGAAATTGTTTAAATATTTCAGATAGTTCATGTATAGCATGTATAGAATCTTTATGGTTTCTTTTTTTTATTTTTATAGTATTATTAGTAATATTATATTGTTTTTTTAATTGTAAAAATTTTTTTTTAGCTAAATTTGGATCTATAGGATTATAGACATCTTCCGGTTCTTCTGTTTGTTCAATATTTAAGTGTTTTTTTGAAGTATTTTTTATTATTTTATTTAATATTTCTTCAGAAGGATGAGATAAATTTGTTTCTGTGTTTGGATCTACAAATCCCGTAATTAATTCTGATAATCTAATATCTCCTGATTCAACTCGATTGTATTGTTTTAATAAATATAGAATAGCATCGGGATATTCAGAAACGGTGCACTGTACTTGATTTATTCCTTCTTCAATGCGTTTAGCAATATTTATTTCGCCTTCTCTAGTAAGAAGTTCTACAGTTCCCATTTCTCTCATATACATCCTAACAGGATCTGTTGTACGACCAATATCTGTTTCAACATTAGATAAAACCTGAGCAGCTGCTTCTACTGTATCTTCATCAGTATCTGCGGATGTTTCATTAATAATTAGTTTATCTATTTCTCTGGCTTCTTCTACAACTTGAATTCCTAAATCTTTTATCATTTGTATGATATTTTTTATTTGGTCTGAGTCAATAATTTCATCTGGAAGATGATCATGTACTTCTGAATATGTTAGGTATCCTTGTTCTTTTCCATGTGAAACAAGTAATTTTAATTGTGATTTTGGTTTTTTTTTCATAAGACGATATCCGTTTATATTTATTAGTTTATTTTAATAAAAAAATATATATATTTATTTATATATAAAATTTATTTAATTGTACTGTTTTTTTGTATATATAAATATATATTGTGTATAAATAAACTATGGTTCACCTTATAGTATAAATTATTTAATGAAATTAAATATTTTTTAATATTTATTAAAATGAATATCTTTTATTTTTAATTTTAATTATTTTTTTATTTATTTTCCACAATTTATTTTTTTCTTCATTATTAAGGCCTTTTTTTCGTTCTAAAGTAATTAATTTATTATATTTATATTCTAAATCTTGTATTAAAAGATTATTAAATAATTCTTTAGTTAAAGAATATATTTTATTTTTTATAATCATATGATCCCATGTGCTTAAATATTGAAAAATTTTTTCTAATTTAGTATGTCTATAAAATTCTAATAAATGACCAGTTTTAAAGATTTTGTTTTTAATAATTATTTTTATTAAATTAATAAGAATATTTTTTCCAATTATATTTAATTGTTTAATTTTCTCTATTTTTTTTATTTTTTTTGCTAATTTTGGATTTTGAATAATTAAACTAATTAATAATCTCATTGTAGTAATTTTAATTGGTATAATATTTTTTTTATAAATTTTTTTTATTGGTATAGAAATTAATTTATTTAGTTGATATGTATCTAATATTCCTATTTTATTTCCGAGCATTGTTCGTAAATGAATTCTTATTATTTTACTTGGAATTTTTTTAATTAATGGAATAGTTAATAAACTTAATTTTATACAATCATTGATACAACTTAAATTCATTTTATCAGAAATTTTTCTAAAAAAAAAAGAATATAATGTTTCAGATTTTTGGATTCTTTTTTCGAATTTTTTTTTTCCTTCTTTAACAATCAAACTACTTGGATCTTCGTTTTTTGGTAGTAATAGAAAATTTATTGTACAGTTATCATCTAAAAATGATAATGATAATTTTAATGAAAACCAGTTTGCTTTACGACCGGCGTTATCTCCATCGAAACAAAAAATAATGTTTTTGCTGATTTTAAATAGTATTTGTATTTGATATTTTGTAATTATACTTCCTAGTAAAGCAATTGAATAATTTATATTAAATTGATTTAGTGAAATAACATCTAGATATCCTTCTACTACTAATATTTTTTTAGGTTTTGGATTATATAAATTTAATTCATATATTCCATAAAGATTTTTTTTTTTATGAAATGTAATTGTTTCTGGAGAATTTAAATATTTAGGTTTAATATTTTTTTTTAAAACTCTTCCTCCAAATCCTTGAATTTGTCCATATTTGTTTTTTATAGGAAAAATAATTCTTTCTTTAAATCGATCATATTTTGTTTTTTTTGTATTTTGAAGGATTAAACCGCAATCTTTAATAATTGATTTATTTGTGTATTTTTTTTGAATATAACTAGTAATTTGATAATTATTGGATGTTGCAAAACCTAATGAAAATTTTTTCATTGTTTTTTGATTAATACCGCGCTTTATAAGATATATATATGCTGTATTTGGTAAAATAAATAAATTATTTGTATATATTTCTGATATTTTTTTTAAAACTAAATATATTTTTTGTTTATAAGAATACTTTTTGTTAAGTGTATAATTATTATTTATATATGGAATATTCATTCCATTTAATGTAGTTAATTCCATAATACTACTTAAAAAATCTAATTTTTCATATTGCATTAAAAAATCTATTACATTTCCGTGTATTCCACAACCAAAACAATAAAAAAATTGTTTATTTTGATTTACAATAAAAGAAGGTGTTTTTTCATTATGAAAAGGACACAAAGTTTTATAATTATCTCCTGATTTTTTTAATGTAACATATTTATTAATTAATTCAATAATATCTGTTTTTTCTACTAATTCATAAATAAATTTTTGTGGAATTTTTTTTGTTTTTTTTTTGATTATCATATATTTATTTTTGATTTTTGACCGTTATTATATATAATTAACGGTCTCAATATTTTAGAATATAATAATGTTTTTTATTAGTACATTCGAGTACGTTTAGCATTTTCTCTTGCTAATTTTTTTGCTAATCTTTTTATTGCTGAAGCTTTTGCTCTTTTTTTTTCTGTTGTAGGTTTTTCATAAAATTCTCTTCGGCGTGTTTCAGAGAGTATTCCTGCTTTTTCGCAAGATCTTTTAAATCTTCTTAATGCAACATCAAAAGGTTCATTTTCTCTTATTTTGATCATCGGCATAATAATTCCTATAAATTTATTTATTTACTTCTAAATGAATATTAGCACAGTAAAAATTAATAGAGTATAATTTTTTATATAAATTTTATTATTTCATAAATAGAATATATACGGAATAATATTTATTTTTATAATATATATTATATCATAATATATAATATAGATTTTTAGATAGATAATTTATATTTTAACAAATTTTAGTTATAAAAAATTTTAGGATAATTATGCGAATATTGGGAATAGAAACATCATGTGATGATACTTCAGTTGCTATTTATGATCAAAAGATAGGATTAGTTTTTCACTCTACACTTAATCAAAATAAAGTTCATGCTGAATTTAGCGGTATAGTACCTGAGTTAGCTGCAAGATCTCATTTGAATCAGTTAATTTTTTTAATTAAAAAAATTTTTTCTCAACATTTTACTGATAAAAATTTTATTACTAAGAAAAATATTTTTGATGCAATTGCATACACTATTGGTCCTGGTTTTTCAGGGTCTCTTTTAGTTGGTTCAACGATTGCTTTATCTTTATCTTTATCTCTTAATATTCCCTCTATTTCAGTTAATCATTTAGAAGGTCATTTATTATCTGTTATGTTAAACCATACAAATAATATTTTTCCTTTTTTAGCATTATTAGTTTCAGGGGCTAATACTCAGTTAATTAGCTCTCATAAATTTGGTCAATATACTATTTTAGGTGAAACTTTAGATGATTCAGTTGGAAATGTTTTTGATTATATAGCAAAATTATTAGGATTAGGATATCCAGGTGGTAAAAAATTATCTGATTTAGCAAAACATGGTCAGTCTGGAAAATATTTTTTTCCTCGTCCTATGACTAAATATTCTAATTTAAATTTTAGTTTTTCTGGCTTAAAAACACATGTAAAAAATATTATTTTAAATAATCCTAATTTACTTCAAGAAAGATTTAATATTGCTAAGTCTTTTGAAGAAGCAATTGTGGATACGTTAGTAGTAAAATGTAAACTTGCTATTCAAAAAACTAATTTGAAAAATTTATTAGTATGTGGGGGAGTTAGTTCTAATCATTTATTAAGAAAAAAATTAAAAAATTTAGTTGAATCTAATCAAGGAAAATGTTTTTTTCCTAAAAAAATTTTTTGTACAGATAATGCAGCTATGATTGCGTATGTAGGATTTTTAAAATATAATTCTAATATATATTCTTGCCATAACTCTATTAGAGTATTCCCAGATTTATTAATTAATGATAAAATTGATTAATTTAATTATTATTACAATATAACAGACAAATTTTAGTAATTAATATATTATTTTAATAATATTTATTTTTATATAAATCAAATTATTTTTTGTTTATTCTGCTAAATATTAAATATTTTTTATTAATTTTTAGTAAATTTTTAAAAATAATTTTTTTATTATTTTTTTTATTATACTTTTATTTGGATATTTTATTGAAAATTTATTTAGTTGGTGGATCTGTTAGAGATCGTTTGTTAGGTTTTCCTGTTCATGATCGTGATTGGTTAGTAGTTGGTTCTACTCCAGAAAAAATGTTAAAAAAAAAATATCAACAAGTGGGACGAGATTTTCCGGTTTTTATACATCCTAAAACACATGAAGAGTATGCTTTAGCTAGAACTGAAAGAAAACATGGATTTGGGTATTCAGGTTTTTTATTTAATTTTTCTCCTGATATCACATTAAAAGATGATTTAATTAGACGTGATTTAACTATCAATGCAATGGCACAAGATAATTATGGAAATATTATTGATTTTTTTAATGGAAAAAGAGATCTTAAACAAAGAGTTTTAAGGCATGTCTCATCTTCTTTTCAAGAAGATCCTTTAAGGGTATTACGAGTTGCTCGTTTTGCTGCTACATTATCTCATTTAGGTTTTTATATTGCAAAAAAAACTTTATTTTTAATGAAATTAATGTGTATGCGGAAAGAATTGTTATATTTAACACCTGAAAGAGTTTGGAGCGAAACTAAAAAAGGTTTATGTTCTCCTAACCCTCATATTTATTTTCAGGTATTACATAGTTGTAATGCATTAATTTATTTATTTCCAGAAATTAATTTTTTTTATAAAAAATCTCTTTTATGTCATTTTTTTATAAATCAAAAGAATTTCTTACGCTATAGTTTTTTTGAACTATCACGTATTTCTAAAATTACAAATAACTTAGACATAAGATTTGCTTATTTTTTACAATTTATTAGTCAAATATATTCTATTTCGAGATTTAATACAAAAAATTATTTTTTTTATAAAAAACCTGTTTTATTAGTTAAAAGTTTATGTGAAAGACTGAAAGTTCCAAAAGAAACTCAAAAAATTGCAATTTTTCTGTGTGGTTTTCACAATTTTTTACAAATAATAGAATTACAAAGTTCTGAATTAATTGTTAATTTTTTTAATATTATTGATGTGTGGAGAAAGCCAGATAGATTAAATAAATTAATATATTTAAATTTTTATTATAAAAATGATTTAAAAAATTTAAATAAAAATATGACACTGGGTAAATTATTAAAATCTATGTTTTCTATTATTAAAAATATATCTATTGATTCTTTTATAAATAAAAATTTATTTCAAGGTATTGAAATTAAAAATGAATTATATCGATTAAGAGTAAAAGCATTAAATGTTTGGAGAAATAAATAATATATTTTTTATATAAATATAAATTTTATTATATATACGTTAATATAGTTACACCGGCTTTTACTTTATATAAAGAATTTTTTATTTTATGCATTTTTTTATTACATAAGATTTCAATTATTGTTTGAGTATATATAGATTTATTATGTTTTTTTAAATCATTTATTACAAAAATAGTTTCTCCAGAACATATTTTTCTAGTTTTTTTTATTATAGAAATAAAATTATCTAGTTTTTGTTTATGAAAAATATATTTATTTTTTACATATATATTTAAATTAGGATAAGATTGAATTATAAAATTCTTTTTTTTAGGAAAATAGTTTTTTATTATTCCATCGCAAGGAGAAACAATTATTTTTTTATTTGAATGAATTATTATTTTTTTTTTATAGTTTAATGAATCTTTTGTTTCATTAATATTTTGAATAAATCCAGATATTGGTGAAAAAATATATTTTTTATTTTTCATTTTTAAATAAATATATGTATATGTAGTTATGTTGAATATATATTTAAATTAATTTTTATTAATAAAATAAATTTTATTTTTTTTAATAAAAAAATTTTTTATGTATAATTTTTATATATAGAAGTTATCTTCTATATAAGAAATACTATTTTATAGTATAAATAATATTATATATTTATTTATTAAAATAATATTAATATATATAATATTTATAATTTATTTATTAGTTTTTTTATTTTATGGTGTATATATGATTAAATCAATTTATGATAAAATTATAGAATTACGTTTACAATTAAGATATCATAATTATATGTATTATACTTTAGATTCTCCTATAATATCAGATTCTATATATGATGAATTATGTATTCAATTAATTAAATTAGAAAAAGAATACGGGCAAAAAAAATCATTTGATATATCAGATCGTCTTTTAAATCAAATCGGTGGAAAAAAATTATATGTTTTTTCTGAATATATTCACAAAACTCCAATGTTATCATTAAATAGTACTAATGATATTTCTGATATAATTTATTTTGATAAAAAAATAAAAAAATACTTAAAAAATACAGATAACATTAAATATTATTGTGATTTTAAATTTGATGGATTAGCTGTTAATTTATTTTATGAAAATGGCTTGTTAGTATCAGCTTCTACACGTGGAGACGGCAAAATAGGAGAAGATATTACTAAAAATGTTTTTACAATTTCTTCTATACCAAAGGAAATAAAGGGAAATGATTTTCCTAAAAAAATAGAAATACGTGGAGAAGTTTTTATGACAAAATCTGATTTTTTTATTTTAAATAAATCTAGAATTTCTAGTAATAAGAAAATATTTTCTAATCCTCGTAATGCTGCTGCTGGTTCTTTGCGTCAATTAGATTATAAAATTACTAAGCAAAGAAAATTGATGTTTTTTGTTTATGGTTATGGGTTATTTCATTATAAAAAAAAGATTAATAGTCATTATGAACGATTAATAAAAATAAAAGAATGGGGTTTTCCATTAAATAAAGATTTTTTGTTATCTGGCTGTATTAATAAAATTATCAATTTTTATAATATAGTTAATATTCGTAGATCCAAATTAAATTTTGAAATAGACGGAATTGTTGTAAAAGTCGATTCTATTTTTTTACAGGAAAAATTAGGTTATGTAGAAAAGTATCCTCGTTGGTCTATTGCTTTAAAATTTCCTTCTTTTGATGTAGAAACAAGAATTACAGGTGTATCTTTTCAAATTGGTCGAACAGGAGTTATTACCCCTATTGCTCATTTTATACCTATAAATATTGGGGGAGTTACTATTAGTAAAGCATCCTTACATAATATTGGAATAATTAAAAAATTAGATTTACATATTAATGATTTTATTCTTGTATACCGCGCTGGAGAAGTTATCCCTAAAATTAGAAAAGTTATAATAAGTAAAAGGGATAAATCAATTAAAAAAATTATTTTTCCACTTAACTGTTTATCTTGTGGGACTAAATTATTATATTCTACAAATTTAGTTTCTTATTTTTGTCCTAATGATTTTTTATGTCCAGATCAAAATTTAAAAAAATTAATTTATTTTTCTTCAAAAAATTGTTTGAAAATTAAAGGACTTGGTCCAAAAAATATTGTTAAATTAGTAAATTACGGTTACTTAAATACTCCAGTAGATTTTTTTAATTTAAATATTAATTATTTACAGAAAATATCTGGATTAGGTAAAAAATTATCTAATAAAATTATTGAAAATATTAATTTTTCTAAAAATGTTAGTTTAGATAAATTTATTTGTTCTTTAGGAATTTTATATGTAGGAAATTCTATTTCTAGACTTTTATCTAATTATTTTATGTCTATTGAAAAATTTTTATATACAGATTATTTGACATTATTAAAAATAAAAGGTATTGGTACAAATATTGCAAATTCTATAATTAAATTTATACAAAAAAAAAACAATAAAAAAATTATTTTAAATTTAATTCAAATATTGAATATTTTTTTTATATCTAAATAAAATAGATAATTAATTAAATATTTTTTTGGGTCGTGCAGGATTTGAACCTGCGACCAATTGATTAAAAGTCAACTGCTCTACCAACTGAGCTAACGACCCTAATATTTATTTATGGGTGATGACGGACTTGAACCGCCGGCCCTCTCCGTGTAAAGGAGAAGCTCTACCAACTGAGCTAATCACCCTTTTTCTATTATATATTGTAAAGCAGATATATTATGAGTCAATATATATTTTACATATATTTGTTTATTTGGTTAAAAAATATACAATTATTAGAATATATTTATTGTTGTGAATATTTATAGTAATTATTATTATTAAACTTGAGTATATTTATGAAAATTAAAACTAGATTTTCTCCTAGTCCAACCGGACTATTACATATTGGTGGTTTACGAACTGCTTTATATTCATGGCTGTTTGCGCGTAAAAATAACGGAACATTTATTCTGCGTATTGAAGATACTGATATAAAAAGAGTAAATGATAATTCTATTAAAGACATTTTATATGTTTTAAATTACCTGGGTTTATTTTGGGATAAAGAGCCTTTTTATCAAAGTAATCGATTAAAGATATATAAAGATATAATATCATCTATGTTAAAAAATAATATTGCATATAAATGTTATTGTTCACAGGATCGATTAAATAAATTAAGAAAAAATCAAATTTTAAATAAACAAAAACCAAAATATGATAGAAAATGTAGATATAAAAATTCTTGTATTAAAAAATTTAATATTCCGTATGTTGTTCGATTTAAAAATCCTACTTCTGGATTAGTTAAATTTACAGATATGATTCGAGGAGAAATATGTATTTCTAATAAAGAATTAGACGATTTAATTATTCAGAGATCTAATGGTATGCCAACATACAATTTTTGTGTGGTTGTTGATGACTGGAAAATGAATATAACACATATTATTAGAGGTGAAGATCATATTAATAACACTCCTAGACAAATTAATTTATTAAATGCTTTAAATGCAAGAATTCCGGTTTATGCCCATGTATCAATGATTTTGGATTCTGAAGGAAAAAAATTATCTAAAAGAAATCATGTAATGAGTGTTAGTAATTATATTCATAAAGGTTTCATACCAGAAGCGATATTAAATTATGTTTTAAGATTAGGATGGTCTTATAAAGATAAAGAGATCTTTACGATTAATGAAATGAAAAATTTATTTAATTTACAATCTCTTAGTAAATCTCCTAGTATTGTAAATGATAAAAAGCTTTTATGGTTAAATCACTATCATTTAAATAATCTTCCTTTTGAAAAAGTATATCAATATTTTATTATGTATACTCAAATAAAAAAAATTTTTTTAGATAAAAATATTGATATGAAAGGTTTAATAAAGGATTTTTTATGTCATCATAAAACTTTGCATGAATTTGCTTTATCCTATCGTTATTTTTATAAAGATATTAATTTATCAAAAATACTTGATATTCATGTGTATTGTAGTATTTTTAATTTAAAGATATTAAAATTTTTATATAAAAAATTTTTTTTATTAACCCAATGGAGTATATCAAATATTCTTTTATTAATAAACAAATCTATACTAAAGTTTAAAGTATGTTTTAAAGATATAGCAGTTTTAATTAGAATCAGTATTGCAGGTAAAAAAGATACACCTAATATTTCTTCTATAATTTTATATATTGGAAAGAATAAATTTTTATCTAGAATAAAAAATTTAATAAAATATATAGAATTAAAAATATTAGAGAAATAAATATATATTTATAGATAAATAATAATTTTTATTATTATATAAATAAATATAATAAATATTAAAAATAATATTTTTAAAAAAAATTATATGTTTATATATCAAATAATTATAAATATAATAACATGTTTATTATATTTAATGATATTAAACATATAATACATAAAAAATATTTTAAATAATATAAATTATATTTACAATTTTTTTAATAAAATATTTTAATAAGTATGATTAATTATTTTTTTAAATAAAATTAAACCGGCATATTCATTATTTCTTCATATGTTTTTATTATTTTATTATTAATTTGTATTAATATATTTATTTGTTTTTTTTTAAGTTCTATTTCTTTGATACTTACTTTTTTTTTAGAGATAATTTTATTATTTTTTTTTTGTATATTATTTTTAATATAAACTGGTTTTTTTAATATATTTTTGAATATTTTAATAAATTTTTTATTTTTCTTTTCATTTTTTATTTTTATAGGTTCTGCGAACTTTATAATTTTTTTTTGTATACGATTTATTTTCATAATATTTTTCCTATTTTAATATCTTATATTATATAATATAATTTTTATATTATAAATATAATTAATATACTTAAATTTTTTATATAATTAAAAATATTTTTTTTAAAATATAATTCTTAATAAATTAAGTATTATATCATAGTTATTTTGAGGGAAAAATTATGGATATTATTAATATGTTTTTTTTAAATATTAAAAAAAAATGGAATGATTTTTTAATTTATATATTTAATCAAATAAAATTCGTTTTTTTTATTCTGTTTTTTGTTTTTTTTATTTCTTTTTCTTTTTTTTTATGGTCTAAACAGGTTAATTATGTAGTATTATATACTAATCTTTCAGACGCAGATAGTAGATGGGTTATATCTAAATTAAAGAATATGCATATTTCATATCGTTTTTGTAATTTTTCTAGAACATTATTAGTACCTGAAAATAAATTGAACGAAATACGTTTTTCTTTAATAAATAATAATATTTTAAAAAAAAATTATGGTTTTGAATTATTAGATAAAGAAAAATTAGGTACGAGTCAATTTCGTGAGCATATTAATTATCATCGAGGATTAGAAGGTGAATTATCTAAAACTTTAGAACATATTTTTCCCATTCAACATGCTAGAGTACATTTAGTTTGTAAGAAAGATACTGATTTTTTTCGAGATGAACAAACTCCTTCTGCTTCGATAATTGTGACTTTGCTTCCAAATACTAGTTTAAAAAAAGAACAAATAGATTCTATTATATTATTAATTTCTGGCAGTGTTCCTGATTTATCCCCGGATAATATTGTTTTAGTTAATCATCTTGGAAATATTTTAAATAAATTTGATTTGAATAATACTAAATTTTTTAATGATAATCGATATAGAAATATTAATATATTAGAAGAGTATTACTGTGATTGTATTAGTAAAATTTTAATTCCAATATATGGATTAAAAAATTTTGTTGTACATGTTAAAGTAAATAAAAATAATAAAAATATTTTTGTAAATAAACCTAAAAAACAAAAAATACATTTAATTAACCCAAAATCACAACAATCAATAAATAATATTTTAGATATTTTTTCATCTAAAAGTAATTATTTTTTTAGTTTCAAAAATAAAATATTAGATTCTAATACAGTATTTACAAATAATAATATTTCTCTTTTAGGGTTTAAAGAATCAGATATTAAAAATTTAACTGTAACAATATTGATAAATTATAAAGAAAATAGTTCAGGTATATTGTCACCTTTATCTAAAAAAGAATTACAAGATATAGAAAATACAATTAAATTGGTAATAGATTTTTCTAGTAAAAGAGGTGATCATATTCATATAATGAATTATTTATTTTCTGATTCATCTAGTACTATTTTTTTTAATAAAAACTCTGTATATAATAATTTTAATCAATATTATAAAATATATATTTTTTTTGGAATATTAATTATTTTTTTGTTTTTTTATTTTCTATTTATGAAGGGTAAATTAATTAATAAAAAAAAATTTTTTTTAAATTCAAAAGATAATTTAAATAAACATAAAACAAGTAATTCTATAGGACATATAAATAAATCTGATCTTGATAAAATAGATAATGTAAATAAAAATGATTTTTTTATAAAAAAGGATTTTCTTCAGAAAAATCCAAAAATTATTGAACAAGTTATACGTTATTGGATAAAAAAGAAATGATGCATTTAAATGGTATACAAAAAAGTGCTTTATTGCTAATATCTATGGATATAGAAGATTCAGCTAGAGTTTTAAAATATTTTACTAAATCAGAAATTAAGAAATTTATTGATACAATAATATCGTTTGATATAAAAATTATAAAATATTCCGATATTGTAATTTATGAATTTTATGATTTATTAAAAAAAGATAAAATTTTTAATTTTGATTTAAGAACATATTTATTAAAAATTTTAGAAAAAACCATGAATACTGATAAAGCTTATAAATTATTAAAGGACAGTCTTATTAAAAGTTCTTTTTTAAAAAATATCTATAATTTAGAAAAATTAGGTTCAAAAAATATTTTTATATTAATAAAAAAAGAAAATTTAAATATTACTTCTTCTGTATTAATGTATATGAATACTAATTTATCTATAAAAATATTATCATTTTTTGATACAAAAAAAAGATTAGATATTTTAATGAAAATGCTTAATTTTTCAGGTTTAAATCGTTTTGGGTTTATTGAACTAAATAAAATAATTAATTTGTGGTTAAATACACATAAAATTTTTATTTTAGAAGAAGAAAGAATTAATAAAATAATAAATATTGTATCTTTTTTTAAAAAAAAAAATATAATTCAACTTGTAAAAAAAATAAATACCCCGTATATAAATATTTTGAATAAAATAATTAGTAAATATTTTAAATTTGAAAATATAATAAATATTGAAGATAGTAGTATTAAATTTATTATAAATAATACAGATATAGATAATTTATGTATTGTTTTGCATAACACAGATTATGCTATAAAAAATAAATTTATTTCTAATATGTCACATAAAAAATACGAATATTTTAAAAAAAATTCTTTTAAAAAAAAATTAATTTCTTTTGAAACAATATATTTAAAAAAAAATTTATTATTGAGAAATATCAAGAAATTTATAAAAGATAACAAAATTATTATAAAAGAAAAATAGGTTATAATATATGAAAAATATTTCAAAAGATAATTTATGGAAAAAATGGAAACCTAAAAATTTATCTAAAAAATTAGATTTAATACCTACTTCTAATTTTATTAAATATAAAAATTTATCATTTGTTGAAATTACTAAAGAAAAAGATAATAATACATCTTATTCTGATATATATCAAAAAAATTATAAAAATGGATTAACTGAGGGGTATAAAAAAGGATATATAGATGGATGGTTACAAGGGTGTTCTTTTTCAAATAATTACTTTTTGGAAAATAAAGATAAATGTATAGAAATGAAATATGCCGATTTATTAAATAAGTTTCGTATTGCTATATATCAGTTTAATAATAATTTTTCAAAACGTTTAATAAGAATTGTATTGCATATATCAAAAATTTTAGTAGATGATATTTTATCAGTTAATAAGAATTATATAATAAAAAAAATTGACAAATTAATTAAAACATCACATTATATTTTTAATAAATTACAGTTACATGTTCATCCAGATAATTATTATTTAATAATAAAAAAATTTGGAGTATTAATGAACACATATGGATGGACAGTTATTAAAAATAAAAAAATGAATATTAATGATTACCGAATTATTACTTCAGAAGGAGAAATAAATGCTTCAATTCAATCTTTTTGGGATAGAATTTATAGATCAGCTAATTTATTGGATTAGTAAATATGAATGATGTATTAAATAAATGGTTTAATAAAATTGATAAATTTGAAAAAAACATATCAATTTTTTCTTATGAATTATTTTTTGGTCGAGTAATAAGTGTAAATAATTTAATTATTGAAGCTACTGGTATATATTTACCTATAGGAAATTTTTGTTGGGTAGAACGTATATATAATAATAAATTATCTACTGTTTTATGTAAAATATTAGGTTTTAAAGAAAAAATCGTTTTTTTAATACCTATTCATAGATTAGATGGTATTTTTCCGGGAGCAAAAGTTTTTTCACAGTATAATTTTCAGAAACAAATAAACTCATATTTAAAATTTCCTTTTGGTTTTAAATTACTTGGAAGAGTACTTGATGGATTTGGTAATCCTTTAGATAATTTAGGTGACATTAAATCAAAAAAAATGTTATTTGATTTTTTCAAACCATCTATTAATCCATTAAAAAGAACTTTAATTACAGAAATTTTAGATACTGGTATTCGAGCTATTAATAGTTTATTAACTATTGGTAGAGGTCAAAGAATGGGTATATTTTCTCAAGCTGGAATTGGAAAAAGCATGCTTCTTGGTATGATATCTAGACATACTAACGCAGATATAATTATTATTTCTTTAGTTGGAGAAAGGGGAAGGGAAGTAAGAGAATTCATTAATAATACATTAGGAATTGAAAGTTTAAAAAAATCAGTTGTTATTGTATCTCCCGCAGATGTTTCTCCGATGTTTAAGATTCAATCTGTTCAATATGCCACATCTATTGCGGAATATTTTTGTAAAAAAAATAATCATGTACTACTAATAGTAGACTCACTTACACGATATGCTATGGCTTATAGAGAAATATCAAATTCTATGAATGAAATACCGGTTTTAAAGGGTTATCCAGCTTCTATTTTTTCGAATATTCCATATTTAATTGAACGAACAGGTAATATTAATAGTGAAGGATTTGGTTCAATTACTTCTTTTTATACTATTTTAACTGAAGGTGATGAACATAATGATCCTATATTAGACATAGCAAAATCTGTTTTAGATGGTCATATTATTTTATCAAATTTTTTATCAAAATCTGGTCATTACCCATCTATTGATATTGAAAAATCAATTAGTAGATCTATGCATTCTATTGTTGATCATGATCATCAGAAAAAATCTATTTATATTAAAAAATTAATTTCATGTTATTATTATCATCGTGATGTAATTAATTTAGGTATTTATTCTAAAGGAAATAATAAATTGTTAGATGACTCAATTAAGATATGGCCCTTTTTAGAAAAATTTTTGCAGCAAAATTTTTTAGAATGTTGTACATATGATCAATCTCTTTTAGAATTAACAGAATTATTAAAAAGAATTTAATATATTTAAGGTAATAAATATGAAATTTAATCTTTCTCATATATATATTTTAAAAAAAAAATAGAATTAGATATAAAAAAAAATATTTTTTCTATGGAAAGTTATAAGAATAAAAAAATAGAAATAAAAAGATATTTATTACAATTAAAGAAATATCAAGATCAATATAATTTTTTTTTGTATAAAAAGTTTATTTATGGTACTTTACAGTATATAATTAAACGTTATATAGAATTTTTATCAATGTTACAAAAGTTAATAATACAACAGAATACTTTAATAAATTATTTAAAAAAAAAAATTAAAGAAAAGTTTTTAGTATATAAAAAATTATATTCTAATTTAGAGCAATGGAAAAAATTAGAAATGCGTTTAAAAATTTATAAAAAGAAACGAAAAAGAATAGCGGAACAAAGTGAAGATAATATTATATGTTTGAATATTTATAATTATTTTTTGTATAATAAAAAAAAATAATTTATATTTATTTATTTATTTAATGAAATTATTTATTAAGTTATATGTGAAAATAATATGTTATTAAAAAAATATATACCTGCGTATATTTATATACAAAACAGAAAGTCTCATATTATATCTTTAAAATCTGACTATTTATTTAGAAAAATAGACAAAAAAATATTAAATCGTATAAATTTTTTAAATTTTATTTTAAAAAGAAATAAATCTTTTTATAAAAATTTTTTTTATGATTTTTTTTGTTTATTTAAGAAAAAATTTGAAAAGTTTTTTTCTTTTTGCGTTAATCTAAAACTTTTAGATAGTTATGTTAAATATAATAAAAAAAATTTTAATTTTAAATACTTTAATTACAAAGGAAAACAGTTTTTTTTAAATAATTATACTGATAGGTGTTTATTGCTTTTAAAAAATAATTTTTTTTATATTTTTATGAATTATTTTTTTGGTAATTATACATCTGATTTATATGAATGTGATAAAAATTTATATTTAAATAAAAATGAAATTAAAATTTTAAATATTTTATTTAAAAGAATTTTTGTAATTTTAAATAAAACTTTTTTAAAAAATATTAAAACATTTGTTATTAATGATTTTAAATATATTATAATAAATAAATTTTTATATAATCATTTTGTTAATCTATCTTATGTGTGTTTTGTTTTTAAAATAAATTTAAATAAAGTAATTAGTATATTAAAGATTTATATACCTATTAATGTTGTAGAACAATTTAAATATTTAAATGTTTTAAAAATTTAAAATTTTTAATAGAACATATAAATATATTTATTAATTTTTAAAATAATTTTCTTGTATTAATTGATATATTATATATATAATATTTAAACTATGTGAATATTAAAATTCACTTGTATTGAGAATAATTTTATGCATAAAAAAAATGAAAAATTTAAAAAAGATAGTGTACAGTCAATATCAAGTAAATTAAACTTAGAAGATAATATAAATAATATATATGATGACGATATAGTAAAAAAAAAAATAGAAAATATAGATTTTAACAAAAAAATTATTAATGATTTTTTTGTATATAAAAAATCAATTATATCAATTCCAGTTTCTGTTACTATAGAGTTAGGTAAAAAAAAAATTACTATTAAAGAATTATTAAAATTATCAAAAGGTTCTATTTTAGAATTAGAAGATAAAGTAGATGAACCATTAAATATATTTGTAAATAAAAATCTTGTTGCTTTAGGAGAATTAGTTGTTCATAATAAAAAATATGGTGTTCGAATAATAAAATTATTATGAAATTGATTTTAAGAAATTATTTTAATAATATGGATATTTTATGGAATTATATAGTTATATTCAATTTATCGATACATTTGATATAAAAGATAAAATATGGAATCAATATAACCAGGAAATTAGTTTAGGAAGAAAATATATTTATTGTTTTTTATTATTATATATATTATTTTTATTGATAACAAAATTTAAATTTTTTTTTAGGAAAAAAAGTAGTTCTGATACAATTTGTATTGTTGATAAAATTTATTTAAGTCCTACACAATATATTTGTATATTATACGTTAATAACGTTAAACTTTTATTAGGTGTAACTGAAAATTCGATTAATTTAATAAAAGAATTACCTCAAAATAAAATGTATATTGTAAAAAAAAAAAAAGAATATTCATTTTATTCTATTTTATTAAATATATTTCGACAATTTTGTGATTGGTTTAAATGAGGTGAAAATGATGTTTTTTAATACAAAATTTTTTTTATCTATTATTCCTGTTTTTTTATTAGAAAATATATCTAATAATACAGTGCATAACATTATTTCTAATGGATCTGATATATTAAATTTATCTATTCAATCTTCATTAATATTAACCTTTCTTAGTTTTTTTCCTGCTATTTTATTAATGACAACATGTTTTACTCGTATTATTATTGTTTTTAGCTTATTGAGGAGTGCTATAGGAACACCGTATTCTCCTCCTAATCAAGTATTGATTGGATTAACTTTATTTTTAACACTTTTTATTATGTTTCCAGTGTTAGATAAAATTTATAATAAAGCAATTATTCCTTTATATAAAAATGAGATTAATATTGATACTGCTATAGATAATATTACAAAACCTTTATGTCAGTTTATGTTAAAACAAACAAGAAAATCTGATATTTCTGTATTTTTAAATTTAGCTAAAATTTCTTTATCTAGTAATAAAGACAATATTCCTATTCAAGTTTTATTGCCTGCATTTATAATTAGTGAATTAAAAACTGCTTTTCAAATTGGTTTTATGATTTTTTTACCATTTTTAATTATTGATCTTGTTGTTGCGAGTATTTTAATGTCTTTAGGAATGATGATGGTACCGCCTTCTACTGTTTCTTTACCATTAAAATTAATATTATTTGTTTTGTCAGATGGTTGGAAATTATTAATATTATCTCTTTCAAAAAGTTTTTTTATATAAAATTTTTTAGATTATTAATTATTATGGATGAATATTATGAACCAAGAATTTTTAATTACATTATTTCAGGATTCTATTAAATTTGCTTTATTATTATCTTCACCGTGCTTGCTATCTGCGCTATTAAGCGGTGTTTTGATTAGTATTTTTCAATCATCTGTACAAATTAATGAACCAACATTTTCTTTTATACCAAAAATTATATCAGTATTTTTTTCTTTTATAGTATTTGGACCTTGGATGTTACAATTAACCCTTAATTATATAAAAAATATTTTTCATATAATATCACTTATTAATTAACAACAATGATAAACAATTTATTTTACCACTTTATTCCTGTAGTTACAAGTAAGATCGTATTAATAATGACTCGAATTTTTTCAGCATTAAATTATTCTAAAATATTTAATAACATGCATGTTAATATAACTACAAAAATTATTTTAGTTTATTTAATTAGCAATTTATTAACTCCGTTTATCTCTAATTTTCAGTATAGTATTTATACTATAGATTTTTTTGTTGTTTTATTTTATCAAGTATTAATAGGAATTATGATTGGTTTATTACTTCAGTTTTTGTCTGCTTGCATGATTTTTATTGGAGAAATTATTAGTTCTCAAATGGGTTTATCTTTTTCTGTTTTTTTTGATTTAGGTCGTGGATTTTATTCTATTGTTATATCACGTATATTAAATATTTTTTTTTTATTTTTGTTTTTTATATATAACGCTCATTTGAATTTAGTTGTTTTTTTAGTAAAAAGTTTTTATGTATTTCCTTTACATGAGAAATTTGTTGATCAAAATATTTTTTTTTCTATTATAAAATTTTTTGGTAATATTTTTATTAGCGGGATAAAAAGTATTTTACCTATCTTATTTTTTTTTTTAATTTTCTATATAGCGTTTATGATGTTTGATCGTTTATCACCTAATTCATCATTGTTTTCTTCTTTTGTAATCATTATTTTTATTTGTGGTTTAATTTTATTAAAATATTCTATTTGTCATTTATACTTTTTAGGTAAGTTTATTATTAAACACTTATTTAATTATTTAAAGGATTACATCATACAATACCTTTCTAATTAATTATATTTTTTATATATAAATATTTTGAAAATTTTAATTCATTCATATAAATAATATTTTTTGTATTGTAAAATGAAATATTTATAAAATATCATTTCTGGAGACCTGAGATAGATCTCCAGTAAAAAAATAAAATTATAAGTATTTGATTCTATTTTTTAATTATTTTATTTTCTTTTCTTCATACAAATAATGTCTTTTTAATATTGGATCATATTTTTTTAGTTTTAATTTATTAACTTGATTTCTTTTGTTTTTAGTAGTAGTGTAATAATGTTTACTTCCGCTTGTAGAAATTAATTTTATTTTAATTCTATTACTTTTAGCCATTTTTTTCTCTTTTTATATAATATATTTTTTATATATTTCTGAAATTCCAAATTTATTTATCATTCTTAATCCTTTCGCTGATATTCTTATTCTGACTGATTTTTTTTCTTCAGGAATCCAAAATTTATGATACTGTATATTTAAAGAAAATTTTTTTTTAGTAGCATTCATAGAATGTGAACGATTTTGTCCTAACATTGATTTTTTTTTAGTAATTTGACATATTTTTGACATATTTATCATCTCATATTTTTTTAAAAAATTAATATAAATTAAAGTCAAATATTTATTTATTAAAATATCATTTTTTTAAATTTTAATATTTTTTCTGAAACTTATTTTTTTTGTATCTATCAATTGAATTTTTAATTTCTAATTTTGCTTCTTTTGCTTTTTTCCATCCTTTTATTTTTACTGTTTTGTGTTTTTCTAATTTTTTATAATTTTTAAAAAAATGAATAATTTGTTTTTTTAATAATATAGATAATTGATCTATATCATGAATATTTATATATTCTTGTGTAATTTTTTTATGTGGAACAGCTATAATTTTTTGGTCTTCTCCTGATTCATCTTCCATATTTAATAATCCTATTGGATTACATCGAATTATTGATTTTGGTTGGAGAGGATAAGGAGTAGGTATTAATATATCTAGTGGATCTCCATCAAGAGAAAGAGTTTTATTAATAAATCCATAGTTACAAGGGTAAAACATAGCTGTAGGTATAAATCTGTCTACATATAACATAAAATAAGATTTATGTAATTCATATTTAACTGGACTAGAATAAGCTGGAATTTCAATAATTCCATATATGTCATCAGGAATATTTTTTCCTGCTGGTATTTGATTAAAATTTTTCATATTTTTGAATGTAATATTTTTTGAATATAAAAATTTATTTTTTAGAATAATAAATTTTTGGTTATAAAAATTTTTTAAGATATATGTTGATTATTTAATTTTATTTGTAGAAATTTATAACAATAGTATGTATATATGTAAATATTTATTAAAAATGAAAAATAAATTATATATTATAATGTATAATAAAATTTATTTAAAAAAATATATATTTATATTTTTTTATTTTTTATTTACATATATTTGATTAAGGATTTGTAATGTTACCTTACTATAATATACAACAAGATTTAAATATTTTAACTAGTAATATACAACAAGCATTATTATATTTAAAGAAAAATGTTTTAAGTGGAATGATTATAATAAAAAAAACATATTGTTTAATTATTTCTAGTAGATATGGTATTATAGATAATATTGAATCATTTAATTATATTAGTAGTTTTGTAACAACGTATAATAATTTTCGTCAATCCTCTGTTATTTCTAATAAAATTTCTTTTTTAGAAATCTGTAAATCTATTGATAGATCTATCAGTATATCTAAATATACAGAAATAGATAAATGTTTTGGATTACCTAATATAAATTTATTATTTGATCATAAAAAAAAAATAAATTTATTTTTTCCTAGATTATTTAGTTTAGATGAAATAAAGAATTTAGTAGATTTAACTAATTCTGCAGCTTTAAATTTTGATTCTAAAATCATTAATATAGAAGGATCAGTTTTTGAATATTCAATTGATATAAATATTTTAGGAAATAGTTTAGGGTGGATAGATTCTTATTTATCTACATGTAATTATTTATCTAGTTGTGTTATGGCAAGTTATAAAAACTGCATGGAAAGAGATTTTAGTTATTCAGTAGCAAGAGATTTTAATGATTTAGATAATCCTGAAAAAATAGGTCAAGATAGTGCAAAAAAAAGTATTGCAAGATTAAATTCAAAGAAGATATCTACGCAGATTTCTCCTGTTATATTTATTTCTGATATTGCAAATGAATTATTTTCTTATTTAATTGATGCCATTAGCGGATATTCTATATATAAAAAATCATCTTTTTTATTAGGTTATTTAAATAAAAAAATATTTCCCTTCTGGCTAAATATTTTTGAAGATCCTTTTATAAACAAAGGTTTATCATCTCGTTTATTTGATAATGAAGGTGTAGCAACAAAAAAGAGAAAAATTATAGAAAACGGTATTTTAAAAACATGGTTATTAGATACTTATTCATCAAATAAATTAAATATAGAAAATACAGGACATTCTGGAGGGACATATAACTGGATAGTATCTAGTACTCAATTAATTCAATCATTTGATAATGTTTTACATATCATGAATCAAGGTGTTTTAATAACAGAATTATTGGGTGATAGTATAAATATAATTACTGGTAATTATTCATTTGGAATTTGTGGTTTTTGGATTGAAAATGGAACAATAAAACATCCTATTCATGGAATTACTATATCTGGTAATCTAATTAAAACATGGAATAATATTATATTAATGGCTAATGATATTAATAAAAAAAATAATATTCAATGTGCTTCAGTATTAATTGATAAAATACAAATTTCTGGATATTAATATTTCATGTAAATAAATTTATATATTTAGTATATTTTATAATAATGAAGTTGATCTATAAGCCGGGTTCTGTTAAAAACAGTCATTTATCTAGATTAATAATTACTTATTAATTCTTAGCAGTCTACCCGGAGATTTTTATGCGGGTACATTCTCCTGCTTGACCTTGCTCCTAGTGGAGTTTACCATGCCAAATTTGTTACCAAATTTTGCGGTGCGCTTTTACCGCACCATTTCACCTTTTCCTATTAAAATATTTTTTATTTATTTGTAATAAATATTTTATTTTGGTAGTTTATTTTCTGTTGTACTCTTCGTAAGATTTCTCTTCCCAGGTGTTACCTGGCACTATACCCTATGGAGCCCGGACTTTCCTCTGTTTAATAATTTTAATTATTACAGCGACTGTTCAATCAACTTCATTATATTTTTTTTTAACTATATTATTATATAGTATATTTTTATTGAAATCACATATTTTTGCAGTCATTTTTATAGCTGTACTTTTTTTCATTTCCTTTTTTAAGATATTAAAAATATTTAATATTTTAGAAGATATAATATTATTTTTATTTTTTTTTTTTCCATTAATTAAGATTGTTATTTCTCCTTTTTTCCAATAGATATTATTTTCTACAATATTAAGTATTTCTTCTACAGTTCCTTTTTTTATATTTTCCCATTTTTTTGTTAATTCTTTTGCAACGACTATTTTTCTTTTTGAACCCATTATTTTTTTTATTAATTTTATTGTATAGATTAATCTTTTTGGTGATTCATATAAAATAATTGTACGTATTTCGTTACATAAAGAATGTATTTTTTTTTCACATAATTTTTTTTTTTTTGGTAGAAATCCTTCATAACAAAATTTATTAGTTTTTAAACCTGAAGCGCTAAGAGCAGTGATTGCTGCGCAAGCTCCAGGTAAAGGAACAACTCTAATATTATTGTCGTACGCATATTTAACTAATAAATAGCCTGGATCGTTAATAATAGGAGTCCCTGCATTTGAAACAATTGCAATATTTTTACCATTATTTAACATTATAATATATTTATTTTTTTTTTTTTTTTCGTTAAATATATTTAATGTTAATAATTTATTTTTAATAGAAAAATGTTTTAATAAAATAGATGTATGTCTTATATTTTCAGAAATAATATAATCAACTTTTTTTAAAACATTAATCGATCTATATGTTATATCTAATAAGTTCCCAATAGGGGTAGGGACAATATATAGAAAACCAACATTATTTTTTTTTTATACATAATATTTAATTTATCCAATTTTATTTATTATAGTTAATTATAATAGAATTAATTTTTCTTAATTTTTATTTTTAATAAATGATTTAATATTATTAATCTTTTATTTATAATTCGTTATATTAATGTTTTTATTATATCATATATTTAATTAATATATTATTTTTTTAATTAATTAATAATATTTTTATATTTATGAATATTAAACTATTTTTAGTTAAATGTAAAAATTTTATTAGTGATTCTATTTATGCAAAGAAAAATTTTATTTAATATTATTTATTTAGTAAGTGTTATTAAGGGAGAAGAAATATTGAAAAGAACAGTAATTACAGGTTTTGGAATTATTTCTAGTATTGGAAGTTTAGAAAAAAAAATTGTTAGATCGTTAAAAAATGGTATTTCAGGAATAGTATTTTCTCAGAAAATGAAAGAATATGGTTTATATAGTAAAGTTTGGGGTAAAATATCTATAAAAAGAATTAAAGAAATACCTAAAAGATTTTTGCGATTTATGAATCTTGCATCTATGTATTCATATCTTTCTATGAAAGATGCTATTCAAGATAGCAATTTATATCCTGACATATATATGAAAAATCCTAGAGTAGGTATGATTATAGGGTCAGGAAGTGGAGCTGCTCAATTTTATAGGTCAATTTTTCAAATTCAGAATAATCGTATTAATAAAATTAGTCCATATTCTGCTATTAAAAATATGTCTTCTTCTATTTCAGCTTGTTTAGGATCTTTTTTTAAAATTTATGGTATTAATTATGCCATTAGTTCAGCCTGTTCAACTTCTGCAAATTGTATCGGACATGCTTATAATTTAATTTCTTCCGGGGAGCAAGATATTATTTTTGCAGGAGGGGGGGAAGAGTTGAGCGTGGAGTTAGCTTCTCAATTTGATGCCATGAGAATTTTATCTGTGAATTTTAATAAAATACCAGAATTTTCTTCTAGAGCTTTTGATAAAAATCGTGATGGATTTGTTATTTCTGGTGGCAGCGGTATAATAGTTTTAGAAGAATTAAATT
This sequence comes from Buchnera aphidicola (Cinara curtihirsuta), assembly GCF_900698895.1. NCBI lineage: Bacteria > Pseudomonadati > Pseudomonadota > Gammaproteobacteria > Enterobacterales > Erwiniaceae > Buchnera > Buchnera aphidicola. The sequence goes on from NZ_LR217700.1 coordinate 64,515, forward strand.
TTGCTTTATCAAGAAAAGCTAATATTTATGCTGAAGTTATTGGTTATGGAACTACCTGTGATGGAAATAGTATAATATATCCTTCTGGAGAAGGTTTTATACGTTGTATGAACAATGCAATAAAATATATTGATAGTTCTATTGATTATATTAATGCTCATGGAACATCTACTAAAATAGGTGATATTAAAGAATTAAATGCTATAAAAAAGGTTTTTAAAAAAAGCGGTATTCCTTATATATCATCTACTAAATCTATTACAGGTCATTCTTTAGGAGCTGCTGGGGTACAAGAAATTATTTATACTATGTTAATGTTAAAGTACAATTTTATTGCTCCTAGTATTAATATAAATAATTTAGATTTTTCAGCTCGAAATATGAATATTGTTCAAAAACCTATAAATAAGATTATTAATATAGCTATGTCAAATAGTTTTGGTTTTGGTGGAACTAATGTTAGTTTAGTAATAAAAAAATATAGTTAATAATAAAGAATATTTTTTTAAATATTATTTAATATTTATTTTAAATTTTTTATATTACTTCATTTTTATATTAAAAACGATATAATTTACTTATTGTAAGTACTATTTTTTTGACATGATAATAAAAATTATTTTTCATGTATTTTATTATTAATATGTTATAAATATAAATTTTATTTATTAATTTTTTAATGTTATATAAGTGTATGTGTAAATCAATTAGATTATTTAAAAAAGTATTCTATTATAGTAGTAGATAGTAGTAATATAGAGTATATAAAAAATACTCTTCTAGTGATTAAATTACTAATCCAACGTTAATTTTAAAAAGTTTTTTATCTAAAAAATATGAATATATTATTGATAATTCTATAAAATATGAAAAAAGTATTAGCGGTTCTATAAATAATCAAGTAAATTATGCAAGTAATATGATATCTATAGAATTTAGTCTAGAAATTTTAAAAAATATTCCAGTATATATATTAATTGAAAATGATGCATGTTTGTCTTTTGATGTTAAAAAATGTATTCAAAAGTTTGTATAGATAATATAATTATATAAAAATTATGGAATTGATGTATCTAGAGTATTAATAAAATTAGCCGCTATTTAGAAATATATTCAAGCAGAAAGAGAATTAAAAAAATAGGTATTAAATATAGTTTAATATTTTTTTATGTTCTTTTTCTCAAGATTGTGCTCGCACAGAATTAGGTGTATTTTTAGTTTCTCCTTTTATTAATTGAATTTATGTAATTGGCATTAAAAATCTTTTATCAATTTTAAATATTTTCTGAATTAGATCTAGGCGTGACAGTATTGAAAAAAATTTTTTTTTATTATAAAAAATTTAGATATAAAACTATTATTATAAGTACAAGTTTTTGTAAATTAAAACAAATGTTAGTACTATTTATATATGATCGGATTTATTAGATCAGTTAAAAATGAAAAAAGGTAAGTTTTTAAAACAATTAGATGTTAATAAGATTGATACAGTATTAATTAAACTAAATTCTTTATCAGATTCTGAATTTATATTTTTACATAATCAAGATACCGTGACTGTTGAAAAATTATCTGAAGGTATTTGATAATTTAGTTCTAATCAAATATGATTAGAAAAATTTTTACTAAATAAATTATAATTTTTAAAAATATTAAAAAATATTTTTAATTTTTAAAAAATTTATTTTATAAAGGAAAGAGATATGTTATCTAGAAGAGATTTATCAAATGCAATACGAATTTTAAGTATAGATGCTATTCAAAAAGCACAATCAGGTCATCCCGGAGCTCCTATGGGTATGGCAGATATTGCTGAAGTGTTATGGCGTGATTTTTTTAAACATAATCCAAACAATCCTTTGTGGTTTGATCGTGATAGATTCATCTTATCTAATGGTCATGCTTCTATGTTATTATATAGTGTTTTACATCTTTCAGGATATAAAATATCTATAGAAGATATAAAAAATTTTAGACAGTGTTTTTCTAAAACACCAGGTCATCCTGAAGTACATTGTACTCCTGGAGTAGAAATTACTACAGGTCCGTTAGGTCAGGGTTTAGCTTCTGGTGTGGGAATGGCCATTGCTGAAAAGTTATTATCACAATATTTTAATAAAAAAAATTTTAATATTGTAAATCATTACACATGGGTTTTTTCTGGAGATGGATGTTTAATGGAAGGAATTTCTCATGAAGTTTGTTCTTTAGCTGGAACGTTAGAGTTAGGTAAGTTAATTGTTTTTTATGATAAAAACGGTATTTCTATTGATGGTGAAGTATCTGATTGGTTTACTGATGATACAAAAAAACGTTTTTTATCTTATAATTGGCATGTAATTGAAATTGATGGTCATGATTCAGAAGAAATTATTTGTTCTATTAAAATAGCTAAAAAAAATATTCTTAAGCCATCACTTATTATATGTAATACAGTAATTGGATTTGGTTCTCCTAATAAGTCAGGTAAATCAATTTCTCATGGAGCACCTTTAGGTGAAAATGAGGTATTATTAACTCGTAAACAGTTAAATTGGAATTATCCACCTTTTTATATTCCTAAATCCATCTATTCTGCTTGGAATGCTAAAAAAAGGGGAGAAGAAATAGAATTATCTTGGAATAATTTATTTAAAGAGTATTCTATAAAATATCCAGAATTATCTAAAGAATTCATTCGTAGAATGAAAGAAAAATTGCCTAATAAATTACAAACTATCTTATATGATTTTCTATTAGAATTAAATACTTCATTAACAAATATTTCAACACGTGAAGCTTCAAAAAATACATTAGAAAAATTTGGAAATTTATTACCTGAATTAATTGGCGGATCTGCTGATTTAGCTCCTAGTAATTTAACTATTTGGTCTGGATCTAAATCTATAAAAAAATGTATTATAGGTAATTATATTCATTATGGTGTGAGAGAATTTGGAATGACATCTATTGCTAATGGAATTTTTCATCACGGATGTTTTATTCCCTATACAGCTACTTTTTTAGTATTTTCAGATTATGCTCGTAATGCTATACGTATGGCTGCATTAATGAAAACTCGACATATTTTTGTTTATACTCATGATTCTATTGGATTAGGAGAAGATGGTCCTACTCATCAACCTATTGAGCATATTTCTACTTTAAGATATATACCAAATTTAAGTGTATGGAGACCTTGTGATTCTATCGAAACAGCAATTGCTTGGTTTTATGGGATTAATAGAAAATCAGGACCTACAGCTTTAATATTATCTCGTCAAAATGTAAAACAATTTTTAAGAACAGAAGATCAAATTAAAAATATTTTTAAAGGTGGATATATTTTAAGAGATTATGGTTTTAATATTAACTATATTATTATTGCTACTGGTTCAGAAGTATCTTTAGCAGTAAATGTTGCAAGAAAATTGTATAAACTGGGTTATCATATTAGAGTAGTATCAATGGTATCTGCTGATTGTTTTGATAGTCAAGATAATAAATATCGTGAGTTAGTTTTGCCTAAAGAAATTTCAAATAGAATATCTATTGAAGCAGGAAGTAGTGAATATTGGTATAAGTATGTGGGTATAAACGGTATTCGAATCGGAATTGATACATTTGGAGAATCAGGTCCTGGAGAAAGTTTATTTAAAATTTTTGGTTTTTCAGTAGAAAAAATTGTTACTCAAATTAAAAATCATTTTTTTCTTTAATTTTATTTGATGATATTTTTTTATATATGATATTATTTTATATATTTAATTAATAATTTTTTGTTTAAAATGATAAAATATTTAAATTATATAAAAAATATCAGGATCTGATATGTATACTGAAGTTTTAAATTTGACAAAAAAATTAATTGATATACCATCAATAAGTCCCAAAGATTTAGGTTGTCAAGAAATTTTAATAAAAAGATTAAAATTATTAGATTTTAATATAGAAAGAATGAATTTTAAAAATACAAATAATTTTTGGGCTTGGAGAGGATATGGTAAAACTATTACTTTTTTAGGACATACAGATGTAGTTCCCGAAGGTGATATTTTTTCTTGGAAAACTCCTCCGTTTATATCTACCATATCTAATGGTATTCTGTATGGTAGAGGTTCGGTAGATATGAAAGGTTCAATAGCTGCAATGTTAGTAGCTGTAGAAAATTTTATTAAAAATAATCCTAATCACAAGGGTCGAATATCATTTTTAATTACTTCAGATGAAGAATCTACAGGTAAATATGGAACTAAAAAGGTAGTTTCAATATTAGAAAAGAGGGGGGAAAAATTTAATTATTGTCTTATTGGAGAACCAACTTGTGAAAATATCTTAGGTGATTGTATAAAAAATGGTCGTAGAGGTTCTCTTTCAGTTGATTTAACAATATATGGTGTTCAGGGTCATGTTGCTTATCCTAATTTAGCTTCTAATCCAATTCATTTATCAGCTCCATTTTTAGTAGAATTATCTAATTTATCTTTAGATAAAGGCAATAATTTTTTTGATCCTACTATAATTCAGATATCAAAGATATTTTCAGGAAATAATTATACTACTAATATGATTCCAGGAGAATTAAAAGTATTTTTTAATATTAGATTTAGTTCTTTAATTACTAAAAAAATGATTATAAATAGTATAAAATGTTTACTTAATAAGTATTCAATAAGATATTCTATTTCTTGGATTTGTCATGCTAAACCTTTTATTTCTTTACCTAGTACTTTTTGTAATATTCTTTCTAACTGCATATATGAGTGTACTCATATTATTCCTACTTTTAAAACAAATGGTGGTACTTCTGATGGAAGATTTATTTTTCACTTATCTGATGAAACAGCGGAATTTGGTTTATTAAATTCTACAATTCATAAAGTTAATGAATGTGTAAATTTAATTGATTTATTAAAATTAAAAAATATTTATTTTAATATTTTAAATAAATTATTTTTATAAATTATATATATATTTTTAATATTATAATATATATTATTTTTTATAAAAAATTTTCATATAGTATTTATGCAATGATAATATAAATTTTATCATTGCATAAGATATATATTAGTTTATTTAATTTAATTTAATAAATATAATTTTATTATAAAATAAATATTATTTTAAGATATTTTTTATAATTTTAAATATAATTTAATATTTTTTTTATATATCAAATTTAATTTATATATAATTTTGTTGAATTAATTGCTTTTTTAAGAATTTTTTTATTTTTACTTAATAATGGTGTCATTGGTAATCTTAAAGTGTCACTTTTTATTAAATTAATGTATTTTGCAGCCCATTTTATGGGTATAGGATTTGTTTCTTTAAATAAAAGATGATGTAGAATACTTAATTCTTTATTTATTATTCTTGCTTTTATAAAATTTCCTTTTAAAGCTAAATTACACATTTTTACCATATGATAAGCAGCAATATTTGCTGTAACAGAAATAACTCCATTTCCTCCTAGTTGAATAAAATCTAAAGCAGTTGTATCATCCCCACTCATTAAAATAAAGTCATTTTTTACAATTTGTTTAATTTGATTCACTCTTGATAAATCTCCTGAAGCATCTTTTAAGCCGATTATATTTTTAAATTGTGACAATTTAGCAATTGTTTTTGGTGATAGACTACATCCTGTACGATTTGGTACATTATATAATATTTGTGGCAAATCAGTACTTTCTGCAATAGATTGAAAATGAAGATATAATCCTTTTTGTGTAGGTCGATTATAGTAAGGTGTGACACTTAAACATCCAGAAACTCCTGATTTTTCTAGTTTTTGTGTTAATATAATACTTTCTGAGGTTGCATTTGATCCAGTTCCTGCAATTATAGGTATTTTTTCATCTGCAAATTCTAATGTATTCATAATTACATTAGTATGTTCATTTTGATTTAATGTAGCTGATTCTCCTGTTGTTCCTACCGAAACTATTGCATTAGTTTTATTTTTAATATGATACTGAATTATTTTTTTTAAACTTTTTTTGCAAAGATTTCCTTTATCATCCATAGGTGTAATTAAGGCAACAATACTTCCTTTAAACATTTTAATAATTCCTTATAAAAAAAATAATATATTTATTTTAATGAGATTATTATTTATGAATAATTAAAAATATTATTTTTAAATTAATAGACATTTATTTTTTAAAATATTGTTATATTTATTAATGAATACTTTAAATATTTATTAAATAAGTATTTTCTTTTTGAATATTATATCTTTTATTTTAAAAATATATGTTATATATAAAGATATAGTAGAATTCTTAAATTTTTTAATTATAAAAACATTATTTTAAATATAGTTTTTATAAGATTTAAATTATTTTCCGCATTGAGCGCGAAAGCGTAAAGTATGATCCATCAATGTTATTGCTAACATAGCTTCTGCAATTGGAATTGCTCGTATTCCTACACAAGGATCATGTCTACCTTTTGTGATTATAGAGGTTTCTTTTCCAAATTTGTTTATTGTTTTTCCGGGTATTTTAATGCTAGATGTGGGTTTAAAAGCTGCTTGTACTATAATTTTATCTCCATTACTAATTCCACCTAAAATTCCTCCTGAATGATTACTTGAAAATCCATTAGGTAGAATTTCATCTCGATGCATATCTCCAGTTTGTTCTACTACATTAATTCCATCTCCTATTTCAACAGATTTAGCTGCATTGATACTCATAATTGAGTGAGCAATTTCTGCATCTAATCGATCAAATACAGGTTCTCCTAAACCAATGGGAACATTTTTTGCAATAATTACAATTTTAGCTCCAATAGAATTTCCAGATTTTTTAAGTTTTTTAATAAATTGAGTTATTTGATTAATTTTTTCAGGATTACTACAAAAAAATGGATTATTTTTTACTTCTTTCCAGGATTGAAATGGACAATGAATTGGTCCTAATTGTGATAAATATCCTTTAATTTTTATATTGTATTTTAATTTTAAATATTTTTTTGCAATTGCTCCTGCGGCTACTCTAATTGCAGTTTCTCTTGCAGATGATCGACCCCCCCCTCTATAATCTCTAATACCATATTTTTTATCGTATGTAAAATCTGCATGATTAGGTCTATATATATTTTTAATATTTGAATAATCTTGTGATCGAATATCTTTATTTTTTATTTTTATTCCGATGCTGGTTCCGGTAGTTTTTCCTTTAAAAATACCTGAAAATATTTCAACTATATCTTCTTCTCTTCTTTGTGTAGTAAAAGGAGAAAAACCCGGTCTTCTTCTATTTAGTTCCTTTTGTATATCACTGTTTTTTATAGAAAAACCAGGAGGTACTCCATCAATGATTCCAGCTAACATAAGTCCATGTGATTCTCCACATGTTGTTACTTTAAATATTTTTCCAATAGTATTACCTGACATATCAACCTCAGTATTAAAAATAATTAAATAGATATTTTAATATATAATTATTATTTTATTATAATGTTTTATTTATTTAAAATAAATACATAATTAATTATATTAATATATGTAAATATAGATATTTTATTTTAAAATAAAAATTATTTTTTATTTTCTATAAAATATTACATATTTTTATTATGAATTAATAAATATATTTTTTAAGATCGTATATCTTGCTAAATATTATTTTTATTTTTATAAATATAAAATTTAATTATAAAATATTAGAAACTTAAACATTTGGAAAATTTTGATATGAAAAAAAATAATATGATTAATTTAAATGAAAAAGAAACATTTTTATATTATATGAAAGGAGTTAAAAAAATTATACAAGATAAAATTTGTCATATTAATATTAAAAATAATAATAAATATCGATTATATAATAAAGATATTTTAACACAAGAAGCACATAGTTATTATTTTAGAGATATTGTAAATGAAAATTCATTTTTATTAACTAATAATCCTATTTGTTTTGTTAGAAATATGCGTTATAATTTGGATTTAAAAAAATTGAAAAGAGGAGAATATATACCAGAAATTACTTTAGATTTACATGGAATGAATTTACGTCAAGTTAAAAAAGAATTGGGAAAATTAATTATGATTTGCCATAAAGAGAAATTCTTTTGTGCTAATATTCTTCATGGATATGGTAAAAAAATATTAAAAAAACAAATTCCATTTTGGCTATCTCAACATCCTGATATATTAGCTTTTCATCAAGCCCCAAAAATATTTGGTCATGATGCAGCTATATTAGTTTTTATACAAAATAATTATATATAATAATATAGTATTTTTATATCTATTAAAGATTAATTATTATAAAATAAATTTATAAAATTATTTTTAATATTGTATTAAAATAAATTTTTTTTATTTATTAAATTATTATAAAAATTATATTATTTATTTTAATATAATATTTTTTATAAATAATAAATAATTATTAAGTTAATAATAATTTTGATTTTTTTAAAAAATAATTAATAATTTATATTTTAAATATTGATATTGAAAATAATTTTTTTAATTATATCTAAATATAGTTTAGATAAATATAAATTAATTTAATGTTAATTTTATTTAAAAAAAAATATAAAAAATTAATTAAGTTATTATATATTTAAATATATTACTTGTTTTAGTAAATATTTATTATTTTAAATATTTTTTATGAAAATATATGTTTATATTTTTATTATATTTAATATTGATAAAATAAGGTTATACAATTGAATAAAAATCGTGTACGTTTAGCTATACAAAAATCAGGCAGGTTAAGTAATGATTCACAAAATTTATTAAAAAATTGTGGTCTTAAAATTAATTTACAAAAATCTAGTCTTATTGCATTTGCAGAAAATATGCCAATAGATGTTATTTTAGTTAGAGATGATGATATTCCAGGTCTAATTATGGACGGTGTAGTAGAATTAGGAATTATAGGATCTAATGTTTTAGAAGAAAAATGTTTAACTAGATTATTATCAAAGGAATCGGTTTCATATACTATTTTACAAAATCTTGATTTTGGTGTTTGTCGTTTATCGATTTCTGTTCCTTTAGATATGGAATATTCGGATATATCTTGTTTAAAAAATTGCCGTATTGCAACATCATATCCGAATTTATTAAAACGATATTTTGATAAAAAAAATATTCCTTTTAAACCGTTTGTTTTAAATGGTTCTGTAGAAGTAGCTTATAATTCTGGTTTAGCAGACGTTATATGTGACTTAGTTTCTACAGGAGCTACACTAGATGCTAATGGATTAAGAGAAGTAGAAACTATTTATAATTCTCGTGCTTGTTTAATTTCTCGTGAAGAGAAATATATGGTTCCTGAAAAAAGAAGATTTATTAAGAAATTATTAAATCGAATTCAAGGTGTTATTAAAGCACGAGAGTCTAAATATATTATGTTACATATTGAAAAAGATCAATTAAGCAAAGTAACTGATTTATTAAAAGGAGTAGAGCAACCAACTATTTTAGAATTATTTGGTAATAAAAATAAAGTAGCTTTACATATGGTTAGCAGTGAAACTATTTTTTGGGAAACTATGGAGCAATTAAAATTGTTAGGAGCTAGCTCTATTTTAGTTTTATCAATAGAAAAAATGATGGAATAAAAGAATTATGTTAAATATATATAAAAACATTTTTAATTGGAATGATTTAAAAAAAGAAGAAAAAAAATCTTTATTATTAAGACCTTGTACTATTATTGATAAAAAAACTAAAAAATCTATTAAAAAAATTATTAGCACTATTAAAAAACATGGAGATATTGCTGTACATTCCTATAATTTAAAGTTTGATAAAATTAAATTAGATTGTTTTTATGTTTCTCAAGAAAAAATAGATTTATCAGATAAATTCGTTTCTAAATCTTTTAAAGATTCTGTATTAGTTGCAAAAAGTAATATTAAAATTTTTCATTCTAAACAAATTTTATCTAATTTAGAAGTTGAAACATTTCCGGGAATATGTTGTCAACATATTATAAAACCTATAAATTCAGTAGGTTTATATGTTCCTAAAGGTAAATTACCATTAGTTTCTACTGCTTTAATGTTATCTATACCAGCTAAATTAGCAAAATGTCCAAATATTGTGTTGTGTTCTCCTCCACCTATTAGTAATGAAATATTATATATTGCTAAAATATGTGGAATTAATCAAGTTCTTCAACTAGGTGGAGCACATGCCATTGCTTCTCTTGCTCTAGGAACTGAAACTATAAAATCAGTAGATAAAATTTTTGGACCAGGAAATATTTTTGTTACAGAGACTAAATTACAAATTAGTCGTGATATTCCTGGTGTATCAATAGATATGCCCGCAGGTCCTTCGGAAATATTAATTATTTCTGATAAATATTCTAATTCATCGTTTGTTGCTTCTGATTTATTAGCACAATCTGAACATGGTAGTAATTCACAGGTAATTTTATTAAGTACAAGTTTAGAATTTGCAAAAAAAGTTGTAGTGGAAATTAAAAAACAATTGTTATGTTTGTCTAAGAAAAATATTATCTTAAATTCATTAAAAAATAGTAGAATTATTATTTCCAATTCTTTGCTTGAATGTTTTGAGATATCAAATTTATATTCTCCTGAACATTTAATTTTACATATAAAAAATTCAAGAAATTTTTTATCATATGTTAAAAATGCTGGATCAGTATTTTTAGGAAAGTGGACTCCTGGATCTGCAGGTGATTATATTACTGGAGCAAACCATGTTTTACCTACATATGGATATTCTAAAACTTATTCTACTTTACGTATTTCTGATTTTCAGAAAACTATTACAGTTCAAAAAATGACAAAAAAATCTTTAAAAAATTTATCAAAAAGTATTTCAGTATTATCTTTAACAGAAGGAATGGACGCTCATAATAAATCAGTAAGGATTAGAATAAATGCATTAAAAGATAAACAAGTTATGAATGAGTTAAAATAAAATGAAAAAATTAACTCCGCATCATATACATATTTTAAAACCTTATGAATCAGCTCGTAGTATTGATTTAAAGGGTCATGTTTACTTAAATGCAAATGAATCTCCATGGATTAATACTGTTAAATATGAACATAATAATTTAAATCGATACCCGGAATTTCAATCAAGTGAATTATTAAAAAAATATTCTCAATATTCTTATATACCTAATAATCAAATTTTAATTACTAGAGGAGCTGATGAAGGAATTGAATTATTAGTTCGTGCTTTTTGTATATCTGGAAATGATAATATTATGTTTTTTCCACCTACATATGATATGTATTCTGTGGTAGCTGATATTTTTAATATTAAAAAAATAACAGTGCCAATTTTATCAGATTTTCAATTAGATATAAAAAATATTAAAAAAAAAATTAATAATGTTAAATTAATTTATTTATGTAATCCAAATAATCCTACTGGGAATTTGTTTTTTCGAAAAGATATTATGAATATTCTTACTATTATTCCTAAAACCACTTTGTTAATTATTGATGAAGCTTATATTGATTATTCTATTCAAGATAGTTTTATTTCTGAATTAAGTAGATTTAATAATCTGGTAATTTTACGAACTTTGTCGAAAGCATTTGGTTTATCTGGAATTAGATGTGGTTTTATATTATCGAATATAAATATTATTAATATTCTTAAAAAGGTATTGGCTCCATATCCTATTCCTACTCCAGTATCTAATATTGCTATAAAATCATTACAATCAAAAAACATTACAATAGTAAAGAAAAATATTTTACAAATTTTAAAAAATAAAATTTTTTTAATTAATAAAATAAAATCTTTTTTATGTGTACAAAATATTTTTTTGAGTCAAACTAATTTTATTCTTATAAAATTTTATCAATCTAAAAAAGTATTTCAATATTTAATATCAAAAGGAATTATAATTCGCGATCAATCTTATAAATTAGGTTTAGAAAATTGCTTAAGAATATCAATAGGCACAATTAATGAATGTAAAGATTTAATTAATATTTTATCTATGTTTGAAGGAAATAAAATATAAGATGAAAAAAAAATTTTTATTTATTGATCGTGATGGTACTTTAATTAGAGAACCAAAAAAAACGTATCAAATCGATTCTATTAGTAAATTTTATTTAGAAAAGGATGTAATCTATTCTTTATTAAAACTTATTGATTTAGATTATCAGTTAGTTATGATTACTAATCAAGATGGTTTAGGTAGTAGTTCTTTTCCTATAATAAAATTTAGTAAAATACATAATTTAATGTTAAATATTTTTTCTTCACAAAAAATTTTTTTTAAAAGTATTTTAATTTGCCCTCATTTTATGCACGAAAAATGTAATTGCAGAAAACCAAATACTTCATTAGTTTCATATTGGATTAATAATATTGGATTAGATAAAAAAAATAGTTATGTAATTGGAGATAGAAATACAGATATTCAGTTAGCACATAATATGGGAATTAAAAGTTTTTTATATCATTCAAAATTTTTTTCCTGGAAAAAAATTGTTGCACAATTAACATACCCTAATAGGGTATCAGAAATTTCCAGAAACACTTTAGAAACAAAAATATTTATTAAGGTTAGTTTAGATTTTCCTATAAAAAATTATATTAATACTGGAATTAGTTTTTTAGATCACATGCTACATCAAATTAGAATACATAGTGGTATTTTTATGTATATTAATGTTATAGGAGATTTGTATATTGACGATCATCATACAGTAGAAGATATTGGAATAACTTTAGGGTCTGCATTAAAACGTGCTCTTGGAAATAAAATAGGATTATCAAGATATGGTTTTACTTTACCTATGGATGAAAGTATTTGTTCGTGTTTACTTGATATATCAGGACGTTCTTTTTTATCTTTTTATGCTATTTTTAAAAATAAATATGTTGGTGATTTAAATGTATGTATGATAGAACATTTTTTTTATTCTTTAAGTCAATCTATGAAGATTACTATTCATTTACATGCTTTTGGAAAAAATGATCATCATTGTGCTGAAAGTTTATTTAAAGCATTCGGTCGTTCTTTAAGACAAGCTATTTATTTAGATGGTCATGATTTACCTACATCAAAAGGTTTATTATAATGTCAATTGTCATTATTAATACGGGATGTTCAAACTTGTATTCTATTCAATGTTCTATACGTCGATTAGGATATTTATCATGTGTTACTGATTCAGTTTATGAAATTAAAAAGGCTAAAAAAATATTTTTACCTGGTATCGGTACTTCTTCTTCTGTAATAAATATTTTAAAAGAAAAAAATTTATTATCTTTTATAAAGCATACACAGCAACCAATTTTAGGTATTTGTTTAGGTATGCAGTTATTAGGAAAATATAGTTATGAAGGAAAAAAATCTATTTTATTAAATAAAGTATCTTGTTTAATAAAAAAATTACCAAATATAAATTGTTCAGTCCCGCATATTGGTTGGAATACTGTAAATTATACTATAAATCATGATTTATTTAAAAACATTGATAATAATACTCGTTTTTATTTTTTACATAGTTTTTATATGAAAGTTAATCAATATACTATTGCTTCTTCTGTACATGGTATTCAATTTTGTTCTGCAATGGTAATAAAAAATTTTTTTGGAGTTCAATTTCATCCAGAAAAATCAGGAAAACCAGGAGAGCAATTTATTAAAAATTTTTTAGAGATATAAAAATATGATCATTCCATCACTAGATTTTATTAATGGTAAAATTGTTCGCTTATATCAAGGTAATTATAACAATAAAATTCATTATAAAATGGATATTTTTCAACAAATAGATCATTATATACAACAAGGGGCAACACATATACATTTAGTTGATTTAGATAGATGTATAAATCCAACGAATCATCAAAAACATATTTTAAAAATTGTTTCTCATTATAGTGAAATTGATTTTCAGATAGGTGGCGGAATTCGTTCTGAAAAAGATATTAAAGATTTGTTTAATTCTGGTGTCTCAAAAATAGTAATAGGAACGTCTGCTATTTTATATCCAGATGATTTTAAATTATGGTTAGATAAATATGGTTGTGATAATTTTATATTAGCTGTAGATATAAAAACAAATAATAATAATGAAAATAAGGTTGCAGTTAATGGTTGGAAAAATATCACAAAAATTAATTTAGAAAGTGTAATAAATGATTTTATTTCATATGGATTAAAAAATATTTTATGTACTGATATTTCAAGAGATGGAACTTTTTTAGGTCCTAATATAAATTTATATAAAAGTTTAAAAAAAAAATTTCCTAAAATTATATTACAATCTTCAGGTGGGATTAGTTCTATTTCTGATTTATATAATTTAAAAAAAAATAATATAGAACATGTTATTATAGGTCGTGCCTTTTTAGAAAAAAAATTCACTTTTTTGGAGGCTCAAAAATGTTGGCAAAAAGAATAATAGCATGTTTAGATGTTAAAAATGGTATGGTTGTAAAAGGAGTTAAATTTTGTAATCATACTATTGTTGGAAAAATAATTGAATTAGCAGAACATTATTCTGTATCAGGCATTGATGAATTAGTTTTTTATGATATTTCAGCTTCTCCTGAAAAAAAATTATTAGATATGAAGTGGATTACTAGAATTGCTGAATTAATTAACATACCCTTTTCAGTTGCTGGCGGTATTTCTTCTGTAGAAGATGCTAAACAGATTTTATCATTAGGTGCTGATAAGATATCTATTAATTCTCCAGCTTTACATAATCCTTTATTAATTAGTAAATTAGCGGATCGTTTTGGAGTTCAATGTGTTGTAGTAGGTATAGATTCATGGTACGATAAAATAAAAAAAAAATATCAAGTTTTTCAATATACTGGAAATGAAAATAAATCTCATCTTACATACTGGGATACTTTTGATTGGGTAAGAAAAGTACAAAAATTAGGTGCCGGTGAAATTGTTTTAAATACTATGAATACTGATGGAACTAAAAGTGGCTATGATATTAAACAATTAAAAAAAATTCGTGAAATTTGTTCAGTTTCTTTAATTGCTTCAGGTGGAGCTGGTTGCATGCATGATTTTTTAGATGTTTTTTTAATAGCTAAAGTAGATGGTGCTTTAGCAGCTTCTATATTTCATAATAAATTTATTTCTGTTATTGACTTAAAAAAATTTTTATTTAATAAAGGGGTGATAATTAGACAATGTTAACTAGTAAAAACATAAAACATTTAAATTGGAAAAAATTAGATAATATGATTCCGGCTATTGCTCAACATTATATTTCAGGAGAAATATTAATGTTTGGATATATGAATCAAGAAGCATTGAATAATACAATTAAAAAAAGATTATTTACCTTGTTTTCTCGTAAAAAAAATAGATTATGGGTAAAAGGAGAATTTTCTAAAAATTTTTTATATGTAAAAAAAATTACAACTGATTGTGATTATGATGTTATCCTAGTTAAGGTAAAACCATCTGGAAATACATGTCATTTAAATAGATTTAGTTGTTTTAAATCTTCTAAACCAATTTATTCTTTTTTATTAAAATTACAAAGTGTAATTAAATCAAGAAAAAAAGAATATTCTAAAAAATCTTATATTAGTAATCTTTTTTCTTTAGGTAAAAATAGAATTGCACAAAAAGTAGGGGAAGAGTCTATAGAAGTTATTATAGCTTTTTTAGAAAATAATTCGATTAATATAATTAATGAATCATCTGATTTATTATTTCATTTATTAATTTTATTACAGTTTGTTAATATAGATTTTAAATCAATTATTTTAAATTTAAAAGATCGTTCTTATAAATAAGATATTTTTTTAAAATTTAATTAATATTTTTTTAAAATAAAATATATGTATTTATGTGCATATTAATAATATCTATTTTGGTGAGGGTGTTTATGTTGAATAATGATATAGGAATTATAGGAATGGGTGTTATGGGAAAAAATTTAGCTTTTAATATTGCTAGAAATGGATATTCTGTATCAGTTTTTAATAGATCTCATAATGAAACAATGAAATTTTTGTTTAAAAACTCTATTGATTTGTTATTTCCGTTTTCTGATTTAGAAAAGTTTATTAATTCTTTAAATAAACCACGTTGTATTTTATTAATGATTCAATCAGGTTCCCCGGTTGATAAAATAATTAATATTCTTTTATCTTATTTAGATTCTGGCGATTTAATTATTGATGGAGGAAATTCTTTTTATAAAGATACAATTAAACGGTTTAATTTTTTACAAAAAAAATCTATTCAATTTCTTGGAGTTGGAATATCAGGAGGAGAACTCGGTGCATTACAAGGACCTTCTATTATGCCTGGAGGTAATATAGAATCTTATAAATTAATTGCTCCGATTTTTAAAAAGATTTCAGCTAAATATGACCAGGAAGATTGTGTAAAATATATTGGTCCGAATGGATCTGGGCATTATGTAAAGATGGTTCATAATGGTATTGAGTATAGTGATATGCAATTAATTGCAGAAACTTATTCTTTACTAAAAAATTTAGTTGGAATGAATAATATTGATTTATCATATACTTTTAAAAAATGGAATGAAGGAGAGTTATGTAGTTATTTAATAGAAATTACTGGAAATATTTTATGTAAAAAAGATACGGATGGAAATTTTATTATTGATTCTATTTTAGATATGGCTTCAGGAAAAGGTACTGGTGCTTGGACAGCAAATAGTGCTTTAAAACTCCAAATTCCTTGTTCTATCGTAACAGAGTCTGTTTTTTCAAGATACTTATCTGTTTTAAAAGCTAATAGAATGATTGCTTCTACAATATTGTCAGGTCCTAAAGTATCTTTAAATAGTAATTTTAATAAAGAAATATTTATTGAAGATATTCGTAAAGCGTTATATTTAAGTAAAATTATTTCATATGCTCAAGGTTTTTTTTTAATGAAAAAAGCTTCTGAACATTATGTTTGGAATTTACAGTTTTCGGATATTGCTAAAATTTTTCGTTCTGGATGTATTATTCGAGCAAATTTTTTAAATGATATTGTGACAGCATTTTCAGAAAATAATAATTTAATTGATTTACTATTTACTCCAATTTTTCAAGATATTATTAATTTGTATCAACTTTCTTTACGTACCGTTGTTACTGAAGCTATAAATAATGGAATTTCTGTTCCTGTTTTTTCTAATATTTTGTCATACTACGACGCATATCGTACTGTTAATTCATCCGCTAATTTAATACAAGCTCAAAGAGATTATTTTGGATCTCATACTTATAATAGAATTGATCAATCAGGTTCTTTTCATACTAATTGGTTAGAATAATTGTATTTTTTTTAAAATATAAAATATAATTTGTAAATTATTTTACGTGATGGAATATTTTGATAATATAATATTAAAATTTTCTATTTTTATAATATTTATTTTAATAAATAATTTTATCTATAAAAGAGAAAAATATTTGTTTTATAAAAATAAAAATTAATTAGATTATGTTTGTGATATTTTTATTTTTTTATTATTTTATGGTTTATTTTATGAAAAATTTTACTAATACTATTTTAGTAACATGTGCTTTTCCATATTCTAATGGTGATATACATTTAGGACACTTATTAGAACAAATTCAAGCAGATATTTGGATTCGATATCATCGAATGAGGGGTCGTTCTGTTATTTTTATTTGTTCAGATGACACACATGGAACTGCTATTATGTTAAAAGCAAAAAAAATGAAAATTAGTCCAAAAAAATTAATTGAATGTATGCAAAAAAAACATAAAAATAATTTTTTACAATTTTCTATTATTCATGATCATTATTCATCTACAGATAGTAAAATTAATAAAAATTTATGTGAAAATATATATCATATAATAAAAAAAAAAAAATTAATTAAAGAAAAAAATATAGATCAGTTATATGATAAAAAATTGAATATGTTTTTATCAGATAGATTTATAAAAGGTATTTGTCCAAAATGTAAATCTATTAATCAGTATGGTGATAATTGTGATTTTTGTGGGGCAAATTATAATGCTATAGAATTATTGAATCCTATTTCAGAATTATCAGGTTCATCCCCTGATATTAGGAATTCTAAACATTTATTTTTTAAATTATCTTATTTTTCACAATTTTTAAAAAAATGGATTAATTCTGGAGTTATTCAAAAATCTGTGTTAAATAAAATAAATGAATGGTTATCTATAGGTTTGCGTTCTTGGAATATATCTAGAGATAAACCATATTTTGGTTTTAAGATTCCAGGTTTTTCCAATAAGTTTTTTTATGTTTGGTTAGATGCTCCTATTGGTTATATTAGTTGTTTTAAAGAATTATGTAATATTAAAAAAAATATTAATTTTAATGAATTTTGGTCTATAAATTCAAAAAATAAATTATATCATTTCATTGGTAAAGATATTATTTATTTTCATAGTTTATTTTGGCCTTCTATATTAGAAGCAATTAATTATAGAAAACCTACTAAAATATTTACTCATGGTTATGTTACTTTTAAAGGATTAAAATTATCTAAATCAAAAGGATTAGTAATTTCAGCAAATAAATGGTTATCTTATTTTGATTCTGATTCTTTAAGATATTATTTTGCTTCAAAATTATCACATACTATTGAAGATATAGATATAAATTTATATGATTACGCATATAAGATTAATTCAGATATTGTAAATAATATAATTAATTTGGCTGCAAGAAATAGTTCTTTTTTAAAAAAATATTTTTTTAATACATTATCAAATGATATTAAAGAATTAAATTTATATCAAAAGTTTACTAATATGACTGTATATATTCAAGATTTATTTGAAAAAAGAAAATTTTCATTAATAATACAGAAAATTAGATATTTATCTAATCTTGCGAATAAGTATATTGATGAAGAAAAACCTTGGTTATTAATAAAAAATATAGATAATCGAAATAAAGTTCATGATATTTGTTCTTTAGGAATAAATTTATTTCGAATATTAATGATTTTTTTAAAGCCTATTATGCCAAAATTAGTATATAAATCTGAATTATTTTTAAATACCTTGTTTTCTTGGGATAAAATTCATGAACCATTATTAAATCATAAAATTAATGATTTTTCATGTTTATATACACGAATTGAAATTAGTCTTATTGATAGATTTTTAAAATAAATGAAATATTTTAATTTATTAAATTTATCCATAAAATTTTTATATATTCATTATCTGTTTTTTTAATATAATTTTTATTGAATATACCAATACCAGTTATTAATTTTTCATTATAAAATAATAATGGTATTGTGTTTCTTATCCATGGTGGTATGTTGTTTTTTTGAAATATTTTTTTTATATTTTTTTTTTTTTTTATATTATTGTGTATATATTCTTTTTTAATATAAAAACGAATATTAATTAATGTATTTTTTGAAGGGAATGGGATTTTGTAATTTTTTTTTTCTTGAAAAAAAAATTTTTTAGATATTAAAAATCCTAAATTTTCTGGTAATTTTAAAGGTATAAAAATATTATTCCAATATATAATTATATTTTTAATATTATCATTTGGAATGATATAGTATATTTTTTCTTTAAATTTTCTGATTTCTCCATTATGAAAAATTATTTTTTTATTATGATAATTCTTGTTTAAAATAATTTCTTTATATATTCTATTTAAAACTTTATAAGTTGGAATACTATTACATTTATTTTTTAACCATTCTTTTAATACGGAATATTTTGCTTCTAATTTTAGATTAGAAAAATTTATTAATGATAATGATCCGTCTAAAAATGTATTTTTTTTTAAAAAAATTTTAACAAAATAGTTTAATGCTTTTTGATCTCTTTCAAGTATTTTTATACTTTTTGTACAATTTTTTAAAAATTCTGGCCATCTTTTGTACATTTTTAATAAAATTTTATTTCTCAAGAAATTTCTATCATATTGAATTAATTTATTAGATTCATCTTCTATCCATTTTATTTTGTTTTTTTTAGCCCAAGATATAATTTTTTTTTTTTGTATAGATATTAATGGACGTACTATCTGAATATTATTATATTTTGAACTAAATTTTATTCCTGATAATCCATTAATTCCGCTTTTTCTTTTTAATTTTAAAAATAAATTTTCACATTGATCGTTAAGATTGTGCGCTTGTAATAATATTTCTGTTGGAAGTAAATGTTTTTCAAAAATTTTAAGTCTTTTTAATCGAGCATAACCTTCTATTCCATATTTATTTTTTTTTGGAATATGTATATTATCAATAATAATTTCTATATTGTATTTTTTACAAATATACTCACAATATTTTTGTGCAGTTATAGAGTGTGAATATAAGTTATGATTTATATGTATTACTCGAATTTTTATATTAATTTTTTTTTTATAGATAAGTAATTGGTGTAATAATACAATGGAATCAACACCTCCACTTAAAGCTAATAAAAATTTTTTTTGTTTGGGATATTTTAAAAATAATTTTTTTATAAACATGATTAATAAATTACATATGATTTTTTACGTTCGGGTGGATTTGAACCACCAGCTTCTACCATGTCATAGTAGCACTCTAACCATTGAGTTACGAACGTATTTATTATAATATTCTACTATATAATGAATAATTTATCAATTAAAAATATATATTTTTATATTATTTTAATTTAGTATTGAAATATAAATAATAATTTTTTTTAAAAATAATTATATAATAATTAAATTATATTTAGTATTTATAATAGTTTATTCTTGTTAATTTTAAAATTTAATAGGTTATTAGAATGGTTAATAAAATTAGTATTATGGATTTTTTAGAAAAAAAAAATTTTTTTTCTCAAATTTTTAATAAATTAGATTTATATAAATATGTACAAAATAATAGAATTTTTTTGTACTGTGGTTTTGATCCTACGAATAGTAGTTTACATATTGGTCATTTATTGCCGATTTTATGTTTAAAATATTTTCAAAATTTTGGTCATACTCCAATTATTTTAATTGGTGGAGCAACAAGTATAGTTGGAGATCCTAGTTTTAAGGATAAAGAAAGGAAAAAGAATTCATTAGATTTTTTAAGATATAATCAAATTTGTTTAGAAAAACAATTATTATTTTTTTTTGATGACAATAAGTATCTTACTAATAAAGCATTAATATTAAATAATTATTCTTGGTTTCAAGATATTTCGATATTATCCTTTTT
The DNA here is from genome assembly GCF_900698895.1 of Buchnera aphidicola (Cinara curtihirsuta). Taxonomy (NCBI): domain Bacteria; kingdom Pseudomonadati; phylum Pseudomonadota; class Gammaproteobacteria; order Enterobacterales; family Erwiniaceae; genus Buchnera; species Buchnera aphidicola. The sequence goes on from NZ_LR217700.1 coordinate 85,654, forward strand.
AAGAAAAATTGGAATACATTTTTCTATAAATTATATGATTCATAAAAAATCAGTTAAAAAAAGATTAATAAAAGAAAAAACAGGTATGTCGTTCACAGAATTTTCATATAGCTTAATGCAAGCATATGATTTTTCTTTTTTATATAAACGATATGGAGTTAAATTACAGATTGGAGGATCCGATCAATGGGGTAATATTTTATCTGGTATACATTTAATTAAGAAATTATATAATGACGAAGTATTCGGTGCTACTAATTCATTATTAACAGATACAAACGGAAAAAAATTTGGTAAAACTGAAGAAAGTACTACTATATGGTTAGACCCTAAATTAACCAGTCCTTATAAATTTTATCAATTTTGGATTAATATTTCAGATCAAGATATTAATAATTTTATTACATTATTTACTACTATTGATATAAATATGATAGATATTAAATTTTGTGATACTAATTATAAAACAAATATTATAAATAAAAAAATCTTTCTAGCAGAATTCCTAACTCAATTTGTACACGGTCAAAATTCTTTAACTTCTGTTAAACGAATTATAAATTTTTTATTTAAGGGTGGATCTGTTAATAATATTAAAGAAGAAGATTTTATTCAATTACTTCAAGATGGAATTCCATCAATTACTTGTAAAAATTTTTTAGATTTACCACATTTATTAGTACAGTCATCATTATCTGCTTCTTTGACTCAAGCTAGAAATATGATAGTTTCTGGAGCTATATATATAAATGGTGTAGTACAAAATCAAAAAAATTATTTTTTTTCTTCATTAGATTTGCTGCATAATAAATATACATTGTTACGTAAAGGAAAAAAAAATTATATTCTTGTTTTTTGGAAAATTTAATTATATATTTTATTTTTTTTTGAGATATCTTAAGTTTCAATATTTTTATATATTGAAACTTTCTCCACAACCGCAAGTAGAAATATGATTTTTATTTTTAAATGTAAATGAATAATTTAATCCTGTTTTAGAAAAATCTATAATAGTTGTTTCTAATTTTGATATTATATTTTTTGGAATAATAAATTTGATATTTTTTATTATAAAAATATTATCAGAATTGTAAATATTATATACTAATTTTAATATATATTTAAATCCAGCGCATCCAGATTTTTTTATTTTTATTTTGATTCCTTTACTTTTTTTTGCTTGATTTAATAAAAATAAAATTTGTTTTATTGCTTCTTTAGTTATTTTAATTGGTACTTTTTTTGTGCTTTTTTTCATAATTTTTTTTATATAAATAAATATATTTAAAGATTATTAATAATATTTTTTTTAAAATTATTAATTATATTATTTTTATGTGTATCTAGATGATTACTTTATTAAATAAATTTATTATTAAAATTATTTAAATTTATTGTATAATTTTTATAAATACATTAACTATTATGTGAATATAAAAATAAAAATGAATTAACTTTTATTAATTAGAATTATATCTTTTTTATATCATAAAATCATTATTTTTTTGTAGTAAAATTAAATTAGTTAATTTATTTATTAATTTTTTATATAAAAAATTTAATAATTATATATTTTAAATTTTAATTTACTGTTTTTATTTTTAAAAAATAATTTTGTATAAAAGTAATGATTTTTATGTTATTTTAAGTATTTTAATAGAAAAATATTTTGATATCATGAGTTTAATGATTTATAAATATTTTTATATACATAAAATATTTAAAAAAATCTTATTTTTTTTATTTTATATATAATTTATTTTTTATAAAAATAATAATATATAATATTATTTAATTTTATTAAATTTCAATTACTGTATTTGAATATGTTATTATATTTTATATGAAATAAATATATTAATTTTATATATAGATTTTTTTAAAAAAAAATTTTATTTTTAGTTATACTATCTAATATAATATTTTTGTATTTATATATATTTATTTTTTATAGTTTATCGTGAGATAGTTTATATTTACATTTTTATAAAATTATATAGAGAATAAAATGAAAAAAATTGATGAATCAGTTAGTTTTAAAAAAAATAGTTTATTAATAACCCCAAAAATTTTATTTGATCGTTATAAAATAACTACTGCAGTATATAATTTAATTCAATTGACACGTGATAATATACAGAAAATCTTATCAGGTCAAGATAAAAGATTACTAGTTATTATAGGTCCGTGTTCTATACATGATCCTATAGCAGCAATAGAATATGCTAAAAGAATAAAGACATTGCGTAATAAATATTCTTCTTATTTAGAAATTGTTATGAGAACATATTTTGAAAAACCTCGCACAGTACTAGGTTGGACAGGTTTAATATCTGATCCATATTTAGATGGTAGTTTTAATGTAAATGATGGATTAGCAATAGCAAGAAAATTATTATTAAAAATTAATAAACTAGGCGTTCCAACAGCGACAGAATTTTTAGATTCTACAGTAAGTCAATTTATTTTTGATTTAATTAGTTGGGGGGCAATCGGAGCTCGTACTACTGAAAGTCAAGTACATAGAGAACTTGCTTCTTATTTACCATGTCCTATAGGTTTTAAAAATGGAACTGATGGTAATATTTCAATTGCAATTGATGCAATTCGTTCTGCAAAAGCAAGTCATTTATTTTTATCTCCAGATAAATACGGAAGAACTGTAATTCACCACACAAAAGGAAATCATTATGCACATATTATAATGCGTGGTGGAAAATTACCTAATTATCATAAATCAGATATTGATTTTGCGGTTCAGCAATTAAAAATATTTGATTTACCTGATAATTTAATAGTTGATTTTAGTCATGCTAATTCGCTAAAAAACCATAAAAGACAGTTGAATGTTGCTAAATCAATTGCGAATCAAATTTATAACAAATCTACTTCTATTTCTGGGGTTATGATTGAAAGTTTCTTAAAAGAAGGTTCACAAAAAGTATGTAATATAAAAAAATTAGTATTTGGTCAATCTATTACTGATCCTTGTTTAGGTTGGGAAGAAAGTGTTTCTATATTAGAACAATTATCTGAATCTATTAAAATTCGTTTTTAAATTTTTTTATAAATATAAAGAATATTTATTCTTATATTAAAATATGAGTTTTATTTAATATAATTTTTTTTAAGGATTAAATATGCAGGTTGTTACAACATGCAATGGAATTAAAAAGATATATAAAAGTCCTGTTACTTTAAAAAAAATTTTTAAAGATATATATCCAAAACATTTATTACATTTTATTGCTGGATTTATAGATAATAAATTAGTTGATTTAAATACATTAGTATATCGTGATTCATCAATTATAATGATTGATGAAAACAATAAAATGTTTTTACAAATGGTAAAACGTTCTTGTATGCAATTGTTAAATCGTATATTAAAATCTATGTGGCCAAATGTAAAAATAGCAGGTGGATGTATAACTGAATCTGGTTTTTATTGTGATATAGATATGTTATATATTTTAACAAAACAAGATTTAAATAGTATTTCTATAAATATGTTAGAAAAAGTTTCTAATTCATATGAAATATATACAAAAACTGTTTTTAAAAAAGATTTTTTAGAATTATTAAAAAAAAAAAATGAGATTTATCAAATCAGCATTATTAATAAACAATCAGTTAATGAAAGTAATATTAATATTTGCTATCATGAAGATTATTGTGAATTTTCTAAACAACCTCAAGTATTTAATATTAAGTTTTGTAAATATTTTTTATTAAAAGATATTTCAGGAGCATATTGGAATAATAAAAAAGAAAATAAAATGTTACAAAGGATTCATGTTATTGTCCAAGTTTCAAAAAGAAGATTAATAGATTTTATTTCGAAAGAAAAAGAATTAGAAAAACGTGATCATCGTAAAATTGCAAAGTTTTTGAATTTATATCATATTCAAAAAGAGTCTCCTGGTATGATATTTTGGCATGAAAATGGATATATTATTTTCAAACAATTAGAAGATTTTATTCGTAATAAGTTACTTAAAAATAATTATATAGAAGTAAAGAGTCCTGTTATTTTAGATAAAACACTTTGGAAAAAAAGTGGTCATTGGAAATATTATAATTCATCTATTTTTGTTACAAAATCTGAAAATAGAGAATATTGTATAAAACCTATGAATTGTCCAGCTCATGTTCAAATTTTTAAATATGGTTTAAAATCTTATAAAGATTTACCAATACGTATGTCTGAGTTTGGTAGTTGTCATAGAAAAGAATCTTCAGGTTCTTTACATGGATTAATGCGTGTGCGTGGTTTTACTCAAGATGATGCGCATATTTTTTGTACGAAAGAACAAATTAAATTAGAATTAAATAATTGTATTAATTTATTATTTGATTTGTATAACACATTTGGTTTTAAAAAAATTACTATAAAGTTTTCAACTCGTCCAGAAGAAAGAATTGGAAGTGATGATCTTTGGGATCAAGCAGAAAATGATTTAGAATCTGTTTTAAAAGATTACGGATTGCCTTTTCAATATCAATTAGGCGAAGGAGCATTTTATGGTCCTAAAATTGAAATTGCATTAGAGGATTCTTTACAGAGAATATGGCAATGTGGAACGATTCAATTAGATTTTTATTTATCTAAAAAATTAAATGCTTTCTATATTGATAGAAATAATTTTAAAAAACATCCTATTATTATTCATAGAGCTTTTTTAGGTTCTATAGAAAGATTTATAGGTATTTTAATTGAAGAATATAATGGAAATTTACCTATATGGTTGTGTCCAATTCAAGTAGTTATAATAAGTATTTCTACTATACATGTTTCTTATGTAGAAAAAATAATGAAATTATTGTTGTCTTATAAAATAAGAATTATTTCAGATATTACTTCTAATAGCATTAGTTTTAAAATTCGTAATTATATTAATAAAAAAATACCATATATTTTAATATGTGGAGATAGAGAAATAAAAAATAATGATATAACAATAAGAAATCGGTTTTCTAATAAACCATATCAACAAAATATTAATATTTTTATTAAAAATATTATTAATAATATTAAAAATTATAGTATAAATGATATCAATATGGAGGGCTAGAGTATAAAAGTCGGAAAAAAAAATCAATTATCCCGTCCCCATCGTATTAATAAAGAAATTATTTCTTCTAAAGTAAGATTAATGGGTTTAGACGGTGAACAGTTAGGAGTTACTAGTTTTTATAAAGCATTAGAACAAGCTAAAATACATGGATTTGATTTAGTTGAAATTAGTCCTAATTCTGTACCCCCGGTATGTCGTATTATGAATTATGGTAAATTTTTGTATGAAAAAAGTAAAGCTCTTAAAAAGCAAAAAAAGAGACAAAAAATAGCTCAAATGAAAGAAGTAAAATTCAGACCAAGTACAGATAAAGGAGATTATGAAGTTAAATTGAGAAGTTTGATACGATTTTTAAAAGATAGTCATAAGGTAAAAATTACTCTTAGATTTAGAGGTCGGGAAATGGCCCATCAAAGTATTGGAGTAAACATGTTAAATCGATTAAAAAATGATTTATCTATTTTGGCAAATGTTGAATCATTTCCAAGAAGAATCGAAGGTAGGCAAATGGTAATGATTTTATCTCCGAAGAAATAAATTTATTTATATAATTTATTTATTTGATTTTTAATATAAGATATTTTTTTATTTTGGAATATTTATGCCTAAAATTAAAACTTTACGCAGTGCTGCAAAAAGATTTAAAAAAACTGCTTCTGGTCAATTTAAGCGAAAACAAGCAAATTTGCGTCATATTTTAACTAAAAAAAATACCAATTATAAACGTAATCTTCGTAAAAAAGTTATTGTTTCATCATCCGATCGAAGTAAAATTTCTTTTTTTCTTCCTTATATTTAATTTTTAATAAAATTTTATATACTTTGATATAACTTATAAAGGAGATTTTTAATGGCACGTGTAAAAAGAGGTGTTACAGCACACGCTCGTCATAAAAAAGTAATTAAATTAGCAAAAGGTTATTATGGGGCCCGTTCTAGAGTATATCGTGTTGCAAATCAAGCTGTTATTAAAGCGGGCCAGTATGCTTATAGAGATAGACGTAATAAAAAAAGGAATTTTAGAAAATTATGGATTATAAGAATTAATGCGGCTGCTCAAAATTATAATTTATCATATAGTCAATTTATACACGGTTTAAAAATATTATCAATTAATATTAATCGAAAAATATTAGCAGAAACGGCAGTTTTCGATAAAGAAACATTTGGTTTATTAATAAATTATTCAAAAAAAGCTTTAACTAATTAATAAATTAATAAAATTTTTATAAACTTTATTAGAGGGAGTAACCAATCTCCCTATGTATATGGAAAATATTTATTAAAAATATATTTATATTATAATTTTAGTATATTGGTATAAACGTGAAATTAAAAAAAGAAATTCATCAATCTTTAAAGAAAATTTTTAGATTAGCAATTCTAGAAATGAAAGAAATAGATAATATTAATTCATTAAATAATTTTCAATCTAAGTATTTGGGAAAAAATAGTATTATATCTTCTTATTTTAGTAAATTAATTAAATTAAATATTTCTGAGCGTATACAATGTAGTATCATTTTGAATGATTTTAAAAAAAATATTAAAAATAAAATTAATAATAAAAAAAAAAAAATATGTAGAAATATATTAAAAGAAAAAAAAAATAAATCTTTTTTTGATTATTCTTTACCTGGTAGAAAACTTGAACGTGGCAGTTTACATCCTATTACTATGATTATTAATGAAATGAAAAAAATTTTTAATCACTTAGGTTTTTTAATATATTATGGTCCAGAATTAGAAAATGTATATTATAATTTTGATTCTTTAAATATACCTAATAATCATCCATCAAGAAGTATAAATGATACTTTTTGGTTTAATTCCGATTATGTTTTACGTACACAAACATCTAGTATGCAAGTGAGAATTTTAGAAAAATATTCTCATCCAATAAGAGCTATTTTTCCCGGAAAGGTATATCGTCGTGATTACGATCATACACATACTCCTATGTTTCATCAAATTGAAGGTTTAATAGTAGATAAATCAATTTCTTTTTCAAATTTAAAATGGATTTTAGAAAATTTTATTACACAAATTTTGAAAAAAAATGTTAAAGTGCGCTTTCGTAGTTCATATTTTCCTTTTACTTGTCCTTCAGCAGAAATGGATATTCAAGATAAATATGGAAATTGGTTAGAGATTTTAGGTTGTGGGATGGTTCATCCTAATGTTTTAAAAAACTGTAAGATTGATCATAATATTTATTCAGCTTGTGCTTTTGGTATTGGTATAGAAAGAATTGCTATGTTAAAATATTCAGTATCTGATATTCGTTATTTTTTTGAAAACGATATACGATTTTTAAAACAGTTTGTTTAATAGAGATTATTATAAATGAAGTTTGGCGAAGAATGGTTACATAAATGGATTAATCCGTCTATTTCAAGTAAAAATATATGTAGACAATTAACAAATTTTGGTTGTGAGGCAGAGTGCATTAAAGAAGATAAGATTCTTTTTTGTAATACAGTTGTAGGTCAAATTATTTCAAAAAAAATATTTAATGTAGATAAAAAATTAATTGTATACACAGTATGTATTTATAAAAATAAAAATATTCTTATTATATATAAAGAAACTAAGTATTTATTGATTGGAACTAAAATTCCAGTTATTTTATCTAAAAAATTTTTAAAAAAAAATATTGATAAATTTCTTTTTGATTTTAATGAAGATATTTCAAATAGTATTTTAGGCTCTTATAGTAAATTAAATATAGAAAAAGATAATCATGATATTATTATTCTTGAAGATAAAGCTAAAATAGGATCAGATTTTAATGATTATTTTTATAAAAATACCTGTATAATTAAATTATTTATTCCTTTTAATCGTATAGATTTACGTTCTATTTGGGGTATATCTAGAGAAATTGCAATATTAAATAATTTACCTTTACCTAGATTAGAATATAAATCTTCTTTAGATCAAAAGAAACTTTTTTCATGTAATTTTAATATTAATATTCAAATTAATAATATTCAATATATTTTTTGTGAATTATATTCAATAAAATTAAAATCAGTTTTACCTTTTTGGATACAAGATCGATTAAGAAGGTCTTGTATGTTAACTAATAATATTATAAAAAATATTCTGAATTATATATTTATTGAAACTGGATATTGGTTTCATGTTTTTGATTTGAATAAATTAAATAAAAATTTATTTATAAAATATTTAGAAAAAAAAGAAATAATTAAAGATATATATAATAAAGATTTTTCTTTGTCAGAAGGTACTATTATTTTATCAGATAATAAAAATATTTTATCTTTCGAAGATATGGAATATTCTAACTATGCAAATATAGATTTTTCTACTAAAAATTTATTTTTGGGATCTATTTGTTTTGATTATCAATTTTTACAAAAGAGAAATATATTAATTCCTGTAATAAATAGACAGTTAGATTGTTCAAAATATAATATATATCCTAATATACAAAAAAATATTTTTGAATATACTCAAAAATTAATAATTGATATATGTAGTGGGACTACTACACAATGTAAAAAATATAATATGAATAATAATAGTTTTATTTCAAATTTATTGTTATTGACAATTAATAAATTAAATAAAATTTCTGGAGTTATTTTTACTAAAAAAGATGTAATATCTATTTTAGATAATGGTTATTTTTCATTTTATGAAAAAAATGATGTTTTTTTTGTTACTATTCCATACTGGCGTTCTGATATTATTATTATTGAAGATTTAATTAGTGAAATTATTCGTATTTATGATTATAAGAATATTAAATCAGTACCACCTAAAGAATATATAAATAATTTTTTAGATAAAAAAGAAAAAGTATCATTATCACGAATTAAATTATTTCTTTCAGATCGTGGATATTTTGAAATTATTTCTTATAGTTTTGTAAATCCTATGATACAAAAACATTTTTTATCAAAATTTAATGTATTAAAAATTCAAAATCCTATTTCTAAAGATATGTCTGAAATGAGATTATCTTTATGGATTGGTTTAATAAGTTGTGTTTCTTATAATCAAAAACGTCAACAAGAATCTATTCGTGTTTTTGAAACTGGATCATGTTTTTATCTTATAAAAAAAGATAATAATAAAATTGTTCAAAATGAATATTTATCTGCGGCAATTAGTGGAGTTATTAGTCGTCGTGAATGGTATTTAAAAAGTAGAAAATTTGATTTTTATGATTTAAAAGGTGATCTTGAATCTATTTTGAATATTTGTGGAAAATTAAATTATGTAGAATTTGTTTCAGAAAATTTTATTGGTTTATGTGCTGATAAGAGTGCCGGTATTTACTTATATGGTGAATTAATTGGTCGAATTGGAGTATTAGATATTACTTTTCATGATATTTTTAATTTAAAAGATCCTATTATTTTGTTTGAAATTATGTGGAAAAAAATTTGTAGTAGAAATCCTATTCATGTAAAATATATATCTATTTTACCGAGTAGTAAAAGAGATATTTCTATAGTTGTTTCAAAAAATATTTTGACTAAAAATATTCTTGATATATGTTACAAAAATATTAGTATAAAAAACACTAATATACATATATATGATGTATATTTTGGATTAAATATACCTCCTAAAAAAAAGAGTGTATCTATTTGTTTTGTTTTTAATAGTATTAAAAATACATTAAAAGAATCTGATATTAATTTAAATATTTTTCAATGTATTACGGCCTTAAAAAATAAATTAGGAGCAACTTTAAGAGAATAAATTTATGGTATTAACTAAAGCAGAAATTTCAGATTATTTATTTAATAAATTAGAATTAAGTAAACAAGATATAAAAAATTTAGTAGAAATTTTTTTTGAAGAAGTACGTAAATCACTTGAAATTGGAGAAGAGGTCAAATTATCAGGTTTTGGTAATTTTTATCTAAGAGATAAAAAACAAAGACCCGGGAGAAACCCTAAAACCGGTGAAAATGTGTCTATTTCAGCTCGAAGAGTAGTAGTTTTTAAACCAGGTCAAAAATTACGAAATAGAGTAGAATCATTAAAATATATAAAAATAAAAAATAATATTACTTAAATCTATTTTTTATACAAAATAGATTTTTTTAAATTTATTAAAACTTTTATTTAATATTAATTAGATTTTTAAAGTTATATTAATAACTAATATATAATTAATGTTTAATATTTTTTTTAAAAAATATAAAATATTTTATAAATTATAAATAATAATTATACTGTATTTATTTAATAATTTTCTATAAATTAATAAAATTATTTAGTTTAATTATTTTAAATATTATTTATTAAAAAGATTTATATTATTTAAAAAATAAATAAATTAATACGTTTACTAAAATAAATATAATAAAAATTATTAATACAGTATAATATTTAATTATATAAATTTTATATTTTTATATTTAAATATATATGCTTTTAAATATATTAATAAATTTTTGATTTATAAATAAGAAAAATTAGTTATATATAAAAATATTTTTTTTATTTTTTTTAATATAAATATTCGATATGATCGTATTTTAATATTTTTGTCGTATACAAAAGAATTTTTAAAAAATTCTTCTATAGGTTGACATAACTTTTGAATATTTTTTAATAAAAGTAAATAATTTATTTGTTCTTTTGTATTAAATTTTTTTTGAATAAATTTAATTAATCGAATAAGTTTGTTTTCATATTTTGTAAACTTTTCTGTACATTTTAAGGTTAATGGATTAACTTTAATTACTTTCATTTTATCTTTTTTTTTAGATAGAATATTATTAATTCTTTTATATATATTTAAAATATTTTCTATATTATTGTTTTTTTTAAATTTTGTTAATGTATTTATACGTATATCTATTTCAACAAGATTTACTAATTTTAAAGATAAAACAGAAAGAATAATATTTTTATTATATTTTTTTATATATAAAGACATATATTTAGAATATATAAATTGCAAAATTGATTTTTGTATTATTTTTTTTTGTTTTATATGATTATATAAATTAATTGATTTTTTAATTAATTTTTTTAAATTAATATTTATTTTTTTTTTTATTATTATTTTTATAATTCCTATTGCAGCTCTACGTAATGCAAATGGATCTTGATTATTTTTGGGAGATTTTCCAATACTAAAAATTCCAGTTATACTATCAATTTTATCTGCAATACTTATTGCGCATGATATTTTTGTAGTAGGTAAGATTGATTGAGAAAATTTAGGTAAATAATGTTCTTTAATTGATACAGCTACATCTTTTTTTTCTTTATTTTGTAAAGCATAATGCATTCCAATAATGCCTTGAAGAGCTGTGCATTCTGTTATTATATTTGTTGTTAGATCACATTTAGATAAAATAGCAGCTTTTTTTGTTAAATCTAAATTAGAATTTACAATTTTTGCAATATATTGGCTTAATTTTTTTATTCTTAATGTTTTTTCATACATCGATCCAAGTTTTTTTTGAAAAGAAATATTTTTTAGTAAAATTAATCTTTCAGAAAATTTTATTTCTTGATCTTTTTTTATAAAAAAATCAATATTACTTAGTTTAGAGTATAAAACTTGTTCATTTTCTTTTATTATTTTTTTGGAGTTTTTTGTATTTATATTACTTATAAAGATAAAATAATTAGTAATTTTTTTTGTTTTAATATTATATAATGGAAAATATTTTTGATTACATTCCATAGTATATACTAGTATTTCTATAGGAATTTTTAAATATTTTTTTTTAAATTGACCTATATGAGCTATCGGCCATTCTGTAGATGCGGTTATTTCTTCTAGTAACTTATTATTAATTGAAACTAATTTATTAATTTTTTTGGATAAATTTATTATTTGATCAAGTATTTTTTTTTTTCTTTCTTCATAACTAATAAGTATATATTTTTTTTTAAATAATTCAGTGGTATATTGATTTGCATGATTAAATATTATTTTTTTTGGAGACATTAGAAAATGCCCATAGGAAATATTTTTAGAATTAATACCTGGTATATTTAATTGAATAATTTTATCGTCTAATAAAACCATTATATTATGTATAGGTCTAGAAAATCTAATAGAATTCTCTTTCCATAACATAGATTTTTTTGATGGTATTTTTTTTATAGTATTAGGTATAATTTTTTTTAATATTTTTCTTAAAGATATACGTTTATTTATGCCAATATAAGAAAGATGTTTCTTTTTATTAATATGAATTTCTTCAGTTTTTTTAATAGAAATTTTATTTAATTCTAACCATTTTTTAGCTATTTCTGTTATTTTATTATTTTTATCAAAAGATTTATTTATTATTGGTCCTATTTTTCTAATATATTTTAATTTATTAAAATAGGATAAAGAAAAAATTTTTAAAGCTATTTTTTTAGAAGTATAAAATAAAATAATTGATTTATATTTTATTTTATTTTTGTTTAATTCTTTTTTAAAAGAACTATAAAAATATTCTGCTATATTTTTAAGTTCTTTGCTAGGTAAATCTTCTGTTTGTATTTCTATTAATAATATTTTTTGATTCATAATTTATCCTTTATTATAAATACATATATACTGTATAGCAATTTTTTTGATTTTTTTTCTTATTTTTAAAATATAGTCTGTTCGATCAGTAGTAGATAATATTTTTTTACAATCTAATAAATTAAAGTAATGAATTGCATATAGCATTTGTTCATATGCAGGAATAGATAGTGGATTAGGTAGTTTAATTAGTCTATCTGATTCTTGGATATGCAATTTAAATAATTTTAATAAATGATTAGTGTTAGAAAATTCAAAATTATAAGAAGAGTTTTCGCGTTCATTATATAAAAATATATCAGAATATTTTATTTTTTTTTCTGAATTACTGTCCCATAATATATCATATATATTATTTACATCTTGTATATGCATAGCAATTCTTTCTAATCCATATGTTATTTCAATTGTAGGTTGATTACAATTTATTCCTCCTATTTGTTGAAAATATGTAATCTGTGTGATTTCCATCCCGTTTAACCATATTTCCCATCCTAGACCGGATGCTCCTAATGTAGGATTTTCCCAGTTATCTTCTATAAATCTAATATCATTATTATTAATATCAATTCCAATATTTTTTAAAGAAAATAAATATAATTTTTGTATATTTTCAGGAAACGGTTTCATAATAACTTGAAATTGATAATAATGCTGTAGTCTATTAGGACTAGTTGTATATCTTCCATCAGAGGGTCTTCTTGACGGCTGTATATAAGCAATTGATATAGGTTCTTTTTTAAGAACATTAAAAAAGGTATGGTGATGAAATGTCCCAGCTCCAATAGATATATCTAGTGGTTGTAAAATTGTACATTTATTTTGATGCCAGAATTTTGTTAGCATTTGAATCATGTTATAAAATGTATATTCTATTTTTGACATTATTTTTCTTTTGTTAGAAATACTCTTAAAAATTTTTTAATATATTAATGTGATTAAAATTTATTAAAGTATTTATATTAATTTTAATAAAATTATTTATTTTAAATAATTTTGTTTGTTTTTTGAGTTTTAAAGTATTTATTTTAAAATAGTTATATTAATATAAATTAACAGTATATTTATATTAATAGTAATATTACTTTTTTTATTTATTGTAACTATTATTATAATCAAAGTAGTATATGTATACTATATTTATTTTTGATTATTATAATATATGTTTTTAAAAGGATTAACTAATTGTGATAAAATATATAGGGGCGCATGTTAGTATAGCTGGAGGATTAGAAAAATCTGTTTTAAGGGCTGTTAAATTAGAAGCAACAGCTTTTTCGTTTTTTATTAATAACCCATTAAGGTGGAATAAAAAACCTTTAGAAAAAAATACAATATATAATTTTCGTAAAGCTTGTAAAAAATATCATTATTCTTCTTCACAAATTTTACCTCATAGTAGTTATTTAATTAATTTAGGTCATCCTAATAAAGCAATGAAAAAAAGATCATGTCAATCTTTTATTCAAGAGATTAATGCTTGTTATAAATTAGGTTTAACTATGATCAATATACATCCCGGTAGTTATTTGTATAAAATTAATGAAAAACAGTGTCTAGAAAATGTTTCTAATTCTATAAATTTTATTTTAAATGAAACTAAAAAGATAATTATTGTTTTAGAGAATACAGCAGGCCAAGGAAGTAGTATTGGCTATTGTTTTGAACATTTAGCATTTATTATTGATAAAATTAAAGATAAGTCTAGAATTGGTGTGTGTTTAGATACTTGTCATTTATTTGCTTCAGGATATCAACTTAATAATGTTGATTGTTTTTTATATACATTTAATAAATTTAATAATTTAATAGGATTTAAATATTTATTAGGTATTCATATAAATGATTCTAAAGGAAAATTTAACAGTCGATTAGATCGACATCATAATTTAGGTTTTGGAAAAATAAAAAAAAATGTTTTTTCTCGTATTATACAAGCTACTGAATTTCAAAAAATTCCTATTATTTTAGAAACAAAAAATAGTGATATTAGAAAAGATGAAATTTTTTGGTTAAAGAAAAAATCATTATTACATAAAAATAGTATTTTTAGTGTTTAAATATTTTTTATTTATATTATAGATAGTTTAATTAATAAAATTAATTTTATATATTTTAATTTTTATAAAATTAAATTATGTTTAATATTCATTTAAATTTTTAAAAAAATTTTAATATTTCATAAGGTTATATAAATATGATAAAATTTAATGCTATTTATCGTAATAAATTTGGTACAAATAATAGTCGTTATATGCGAAGAATAAATCATCAAATTCCGAGTATAATATATGGTAAACAATTTTTAAAAAAGGAATTATTAATTTTAGTAGAACATGATATAATTTTTAATTTACAAAAAAATGATATCTTTTATTCAAGTGAATTATTAATTTCTTTAGAAAATAAAAATTTTTTTGTTATTGTAAAAGATATTCAGCGTCATGCATATAAACCGATATTATTACATATAGATTTTTTATGTATTAAATAGTTGTACATATAAATAATTTTTAATATTTTGTTTATATAAAATATTTTTAAAAATAAAAAATATTTATTTTAAACAATTTTTTATATTTTCTTTATATTTATTAAATATTTTTATCGGCACATATTTTTTATAAATTTAATTTTAATTATTATTTTTATAAAAATTTTTCGTGCCGTTTATTTGGAATAATAAATATTATTATATATAATAAAAAAAATATTATTTTATCTTTTTTAAAATTGTTAAAAGCAATAGTATTTAATTTATTAATTTTTTAATAAATATTAGAAAGAAATATTTTATAATTTATTATTTTTATATTAATTTATAAATTTTTTTAAAAAACTTTTTAGGAAAAAAAATGAATGATTTAATTTATAGAAAACATATTTCGATTAAAAAATTTGGGCAAAATTTTTTAATAAATAAAAAAATTATTGAAAAAATTATAAAAAAAATAAATTTAATTAAAAATGATAATATTATTGAAATTGGACCTGGTTTTGGCGCATTAACATTCCCTATTTGTAGTTTTGTAAAAAAGATGACAGTTTTAGAGATAGATGAAAATATTGTTTTTTTTTTATTAAAAAGTATATTTTTTAAAAAAATAAACGTTATTTTAACTGATGTCATGAAATTTAATTTCATATATTTTTTTTCTGATAAAAAAAATATTTTATATCGTTTTATAGGTAATTTACCATATAATATTTCTTCTTGTTTTTTTCTTAGTACTATCAGGTATGTTCAAAATATTTATGATATGCATTTTATGTTTCAAAAAGAAGTAGCTAATAGATTATTAGCATCCCCGGGAAATAAAGAATATGGTAGATTAAGTATAATTGCTCAACATTTTTATTGTATTAAATCAATTATAAATGTTAATAAATGTAATTTTTTTCCTATACCAAAAGTAGATTCTATTTTTTTACAATTTATTCCGCGAAAAATACACCCTCAATATAAAATAGAAAAATATTTTTTTGCTTTAGAATTAATTACTCGCTATGCTTTTCAGCATAGACGTAAATTTTTGAATAAAAATTTATCTAAATTATTTTCTAAAAATCAATTATTTTCTTTAGGTATTAATCCTTATGTTCGAGCAGAAAATATTAGTGTATCTCAATATTTTTTGTTAGCTAAGGAATTTTTAAAAATAAAAAATTAATATATAATAATATTATTTATTTTTTTTAATTAAAAATACATGTTTATTTAAATTATATTTTAAATATATTTAATAGTTAATATAAATAATTTTATTTTTTTTAACATCCTTGTTAATATTAAAATATTAATTATTTATATAATTTTATTTTGATAAATTTTTTAGTTTTTGTAAACATAATATTGGATATTTTCCAATATGTTGGAATGTGGAAATAGTAGCAAAAGCTCCATTTAAAGTAGAATCATAATGTATTTTATATTTTAATGCATTTTTTCGAATTTCACGAGTTTCTTTATTTATTTTATTATCTATTGATGTATTTATTATATAAATATATTTTTTGTTTTTAATAAAATCTTGTATATTAGGTCTTCCTTCGTGTTTTTTATTAACTAATTTAGCATTAATTCCTATAGATCTTAGTTTTAAATATGTTCCTAAGGTTGCTTCAATATTAAAGTTTAACTTTTTTA
This sequence comes from Buchnera aphidicola (Cinara curtihirsuta), assembly GCF_900698895.1. Lineage (NCBI taxonomy): Bacteria > Pseudomonadati > Pseudomonadota > Gammaproteobacteria > Enterobacterales > Erwiniaceae > Buchnera > Buchnera aphidicola. Next base: position 102,407 of record NZ_LR217700.1, read on the forward strand.
ATTGTATAGCAATGTTATTTATTGAATTTTTATCTGAATTTTTTACTGATAATAATATTGTTCCTGTTTTTTTAATTTTAATAGATATCCCTAACATAGCTTTATAAAAAGCTAATGAAAATGTTTTACCTATCCCCATTACTTCCCCTGTAGATCTCATTTCAGGTCCTAAAAAAAGATTTGCTTCTGGGAATTTATTAAATGGTAAAACTGCTTCTTTAATAGAATAATATTTTGGTTTTATTGTACTTATATATTTTTGTTCTAATAAACTTTTCTGACAAATTACACGCATAGCTATTTTAGCTAATGGAATTCCGATAGCTTTAGAAATAAAAGGAACAGTTCTAGATGCTCTTGGATTTACTTCTAAAACAAATATTTCATTATTTTTAACAGCAAACTGAATATTAATTAAACCTAGCACATGTAATTTAATAGCTAGAATTTTTGTTTGTTTTTTGATTTTTTTTTCTATATTAGAATGTATTGTATAAACTGGTAATGAACAAGCAGAGTCTCCTGAATGTATTCCAGCTTGCTCTATATGTTCCATAACTCCACCTATAAAAACTCTTTTTTTATCACATATAGCATCTACATCTACTTCAATAGCATTATCTAAATATTGATCTAATAAAACTGTTTGATTTATTGATTTTTTTTCACGATTTTTGAAATATTGTATTAAATTTTTATCATTATAAATTATTTCCATTTCTCGACCACCTAAAACATAGGACGGGCGAATAATAACTGGATATCCAATAAAATTAGATTTTTTTAATGCTTCAGTTATATTATTTGCAGTATCGTTTTTAGGTTGTTTTAATTTTAATTTTTGAACTATTTTTTGGAATTTTTTTCTATTTTCAGATATATCAATATATTTAGGTTGAGTTCCTAATATATTAATTCCTTCTTTTTGAAAATATTTAGCTAGTTTTAATGGTGTTTGACCTCCATACTGAATAACAATTCCCATTGGTTTTTCTATTCTTATAATTTCTAATATTTCTTCTAATGCAATTGGTTCAAAATATAATCTATGAGAAATATCATAATCTGTAGATACAGTTTCAGGATTACAGTTAATCATAATTGTTTCATATTTATCTAAATTTAATATTTGAGCTGCATGCACACAGCAATAATCAAATTCTATTCCTTGTCCAATTCTATTAGGACCGCTGCCAAGTATGATAATTTTCTTTTTATTTTTTGTTGGTAATGATTCACATTCATCTTCCCAAGTAGAATACATATAAGCTGTTTCTGTAGAAAATTCTGCTGAACATGTGTCTATACGTTTATATACTGGATGTAATTTTAATTCATATCTTTTTTTACGTACTTCATTTTCTTTTACATTTATTAATTGAGAAATTCTTAAATCTGAAAATCCTTTAGATTTTAAATATTTTAATTTTTTATAATTTAAATTAGATATTTTTTTTAATTTTATTTGTTCTTCAATTAATATTAAGTTTTGTATTTGTTTTAAAAACCATTTATCTATATTTGTAAGTTTATTTACTGTTTCTATAGTCCAGTTTAATCTGAATGCTTCTCCAATGTACCATAATCTATCTGAACCGGCTTCTTTTAATTCGTATTCTATTTTTTTTTTCTTTAATAAACAATTTTTTATATTATTTTTATGAATATTAATGTCAAATCCAGTGGATCCGATTTCTAAACTTCTGATTGCTTTTTGTAATGATTCCTGGAAAGTTCGACCAATAGCCATAACTTCTCCAATGGATTTCATTTGTGTAGTTAATCTATCATTACATCCATGAAATTTCTTGAAATCAAATCTAGGTATTTTAGTGACAACATAGTCAATAGAAGGTTCAAAAGCTGCTGGTGTATTTTTTCCGGTAATATTATTATTAAGTTCATCTAAAGTATAACCTATTGATAGTTTTGTAGAAATTCGAGCAATTGGAAACCCAGTAGCTTTAGAAGCTAATGCAGAAGATCTGGATACTCTAGGATTCATTTCAATTACTACCATTTTTCCATTTTTTGGATTTATTGCAAATTGTACATTTGCTCCTCCGTTATTTACTCCTATTTCTTTTAGAATGGCAATTGCAGCATTACGCATATTTTGATATTCTTTATCATTTAAGGTTTGTGCTGGAGCAACAGTAATAGAATCTCCTGTGTGTATACCCATTGGATCTATATTTTCAATGGTACATACTACTATAAAGTTTTTAGATTTATCTTGAATAACTTCTAATTCATATTCTTTCCATCCAATTAATGATTCATCAATTAATAATTCAGATATTGGTGATAATTCTAAACCATGTATACAAATATCTTGAAACTCTTCATAGTTATATGCAATACCTCCCCCACTACCCCCCATTGTAAAAGAAGGTCGAACAATACATGGAAATCCAATAAAATCAATAATTGAATTTGCTTCTTTTATACTGTGAGCAATGCTACATTTTGCTGTTTTTAACTTGATTTTTTTCATAGATTTTTCAAATAAAAATCTATTTTCTGCTTTTTGAATAGATTTAATAGTAACTCCTATTAATTCTACCTGATATTTTTTTAGGATACCCTTTTTATGTAGTTGTAATGCACAATTTAAAGCGGTTTGCCCACCCATAGTTGGTAAGATAGCGTCAGGTTTTTCTTTTTTTATAATTTTTTTTATAATATTTATATTGATAGGTTCAATATAGGTAATATCAGCTATTTTAGGATCAGTCATAATAGTAGCTGGATTAGAGTTTATTAAAATTACTTTATATCCTTCTTCTTTTAATGCTGTACAAGCTTGCACGCCAGAATAATCAAATTCACATGCTTGACCAATGATAATTGGTCCAGATCCTATAATTAATATAGAGTTTATATCATTTCTTTTTGGCATATAAATGTTCCTTATTTATTATATTTTTAATAAAATTATCAAATAATTTTTGAATATCATGAGTGCCTGGGTTAGATTCAGGATGGCCTTGAAAACTAAAGGATGGATGATATTTTAATTTAATTCCTTGAATAGTTTTATCAAATAAAGATATATGTGTAACTAACATATTTTTTTGTATTGTATTAGGATCAATAACAAAATTATGATTTTGAGTTGTAATAAATACACGTTTTGTCTGTATATCTTGTACAGGGTGATTAGATCCGTGATGTCCAAATTTCATTTTGATAATTTTTGATCCTAAAGATAATGCTAATATTTGATGACCTAAACAAATTCCAAAAATAGGAATAAAAAAATTTAATAACTTTTTTATATTTTGTATAGTAATACTATATAATCGTGGATCACCTGGACCATTTGATAATAAAATTCCTGAAGGTTTCAGTGATAAAACAGTATTTACTGATGTATTAAAAGGTATTAATGTAATTTTGCACCCTTTTTTTTCTAAAATATTAAGTATACTTTTTTTTACACCAAAATCGAATACAACTACATGAAATATTTTTTTTATATATTTACTTTTTAAATTTTTAATATTCCATTTTTGAATATTTTTTGTTCCTACTGAAGTAATAGGATTACTTTTTTTTATTTTTTTATATTTTTTAATTTTTTTTAAAGCATTTTTTATATTCATATATTTTTCAGATTGAATACATCCATATTGAGATCCTTTATTTCTTAAAATGTGTGTTATTTTTCTTGTATCTACATTTGATATTGCAACAATATTTTTATTTTTTATATACTGTGATAAACTTTTTGTACTATAAAAATTACTATTTTCAGGCGAAATAGATCGAATGATAATTCCATTAGCATAAATTTTATCAGATTCTTCATCTATATTATTTGTTCCAATATTACCAATATGTGGACAGGTAAATAAAATTATTTGTTCTGAATAAGAAGGATCAGTTAAAATTTCTTGGTATCCCGTCATAGCTGTATTAAATACTATTTCTCCAATTGTTTCGCCTTCTACACCTTCTGTAATACCTTGAAAAACAGTTCCGTCTTCTAATACTAAATGTGCTAATTGTTTCAAAATATTTTCCTTATATACAAATTATTGTATTTAAAATAATATTTTATTGATTTTTAATAAATTTAATTATATTTTATTTTTTTTATAAATAGATTTTCTTTTTAAAAAATCAGACATTTTAAATAAACCATTTTTTTTTTCATTTATCCATATAACCGCCTCAATTGCTCCTTTAGCAAATATAGAACGATGTGTAGCTTTATGGTTAATTGAAATTTTTTCATATTTATTAGAAAATAAAACTGTATGTTCACCAATAGTATTTCCTTCCCTTATAGTTGAAAAACCAATTTTATTTTTTTTTCTTATTCCTATATTTCCATATCGAGAAAATATAGCGGATTTATCAAAATTCCAATTCATTGATTTAGATATTATTTTACCTAATTGTAGCGCAGTTCCTGAAGGAGCATCTATTTTATTTCTATGATGGGATTCAATAATTTCAATATCAGAATTATTACCTAAGATTAATGAAATATATTTTATTATTTTATGCATAATATTTATACCTATACTAAAATTAGGTGAATATAATATTGGAATTTTTTTAGAAGCTTTTTTTATTTTATTAATTTGAATTGTATTAAAACCGGTTGTTCCTATAATTATTTTTTTTTTATTTTTTACACAATACTCTATCATTTTTAATGTAGCTTTTGGTGTACTAAAATCAATTAGTAAATCAAATTTTTTTTTTTTTTCTTCTTTAATTAAATCTTCTAAGGTAGTAAATAATTTTTTTTTATTTAAATGATTATTTTGATTTTTATCTTGAATAAGAATTTTTTCTTTATTTTGAATTAATAAATGAGTTAATTTAATATTTTTTTTTTTTTTGATTTCTTTTGTTAGAATTTTCCCCATTCTGCCTAGTGCTCCAGATATTGCTATATTAATTATTTTTTTCTTCATTTTTAAATCCTTATAATTTTATTACTTGATAGAATCAGTAATATAAAAATTGAATATAAATAAAAATTTAATTTAAAAAAATATTTTTATAAATATAAATTTTTATTTTTATATACTGATTATATAAATATTTTTTTAATGTATATAATGATTTTTGTTTTATGATTTTTAAATTATTATAATAACAAGTATTATATTCTTGTAAATTTTATATTAATAATTTTTAATAGATGTGCATATATTTTAAAATATACTTTTATATAAATTATTTATTATATAAAAAATATTAATAAAATATATATTTGTTTTTTTTATAAAAAAATATGTTTTTTTTCTTTTTGATTTATATTAGAAATACATCTATAACAAAAGTGTATATTATTATTAATTAATGTATTTTTTTTTGAATAATTCCAACATCTTGGACATTTCATTTTATTGCTTTTTTTTATAATAATTTTTAAATTTTTAATATTTTGACTACAATAAGCTAATTTTGGAGCAGAAGAATATCTATGTAATTGAGTTTCAGAAACTAAAAAAATGAATTTTAATTCAGTGTTTAAGGATAATAATAATTTAAATAGTTTTTTATCTATATACAATAGTAATTGTATTTCTAATGAATTATTTATATATTTATTTTTTTTTTCTTTTTCAATAAATTTATTTACTTCATTTCTAATAGTAAATATTTTTTTCCAAAACATTGAATTATAAGTAATATTTTCTGGAAGAAGTTTTGTTTTTTTAAACCATGTATTTGTAAAAATCGATGATTCTTTTTTATCTTTTAATTGACTCCATGATTCTTCTGCAGTAAAGGATAATATAGGAGATATCCATCGTATGAGAGATTGTAAAATATAGAATATTGTTGTTTGACTGCTTCTTCTTTCTACACTATTTTTATGCATAGTATATTGTCTATCTTTAATAAGTTCTAAATAGCAGGATCCTAATTCTGTAGAACAAAAATTAATAATTATTTGTACAACTTTATGAAAGTTATAATTAGAATAATTTTTGATGATTTTTTTTTGATATTTATATGTTATTCTTAATATCCATTGATCTAATAATAACATTTTTTTATTTTTTATAATATGTGTTTTACTTTTAAAATCAAAAATATTAGAAAATAAAAATCGTATTGTATTTCTAATTCTTCTATAATGATTTGATATTTGTTCTAATGTTTTATTAGAAATTGATATATCATTTGTATAATTTGTATATGCTACCCATAATCTTAATATATCCGCCCCCCATTTTTGAATAATGTCTTGTGGTTTGATATTTTTTTCTAAAGATTTTGACATTTTTTGTCCATGTTTATTGATAACAAAACCATGAGTAATAACTGACAAGTAAGGAGCATATTTTTTTGTTATTACTGATGTAATTAATGATGACATAAACCAACCTCGGTGTTGATCTGATCCTTCTAAATATAAATCAGCTATATAATTAAATCTATTAATTAAATTATGTTTATATATCTTAAGTTGATGATTAGATCCTGATTCAAACCATACATCAAGAACATCATTAATTTTTTTGTACATATTTGCATCTTTTTTTAACCATTTTGTCTTTTTTGTTTTCCACCATACTTGAGAACCGTATTTTTTAATTTTTTTTTCTACTTTTTTCATTATTAAAATAGTATCTGGATGTAACTTGCCTGTATTTTTATGTATAAAAAATGGAATAGGAACTCCCCATGTCCTTTGTCTTGAAATACACCAATCAGGTCTATTTTTAAACATTTTTTTCATTTTATTTTTTCCCCATAAAGGTATCCACAAAACTTTTTTAATCTCTTTTAATATTGTATTTTTTAATAATCTATCAGATGTATTAATAAACCATTGTGGGGTTGTTCTAAAAATAACTGGTTTATTATGACGCCAGCAATGAGGGTAACTATGATTAATTATTTCAGAAAAAAATATTTTTTTATTGTTTTTTAATAACTGAAGAATTATATTTTCTTTATTAAAAATATGTATATTATTTAGTTTTTTAAAAGTAGGGATTTTATAAAAACCATATGAATTCACTATTTGTAATGGTTTAATTTTATATTTTTGACAGGCTATAAAATCTTCATAACCATGATCTGGTGACATATGTACAGCTCCTGTACCTAATGTATCAGATATATGTGTAGATAAAATAATAGGAATATAGATGTTAAAAAATGGATGTAAACATTCTAAATTTTCTAATTTTCTTCCTTTTATAAGTCCAATAACTTTCCATTTTTTTATTTTAATTTTATTTATTATTTTTTTTGTTAACTTTTTTTCACAAATATAATATTTTTTTTCTATTTGTATTATTTGATAATATAAATTTGGATTTACAGCAATTGCTTGGCAGGTAGGTAAGGTCCAAGGAGTAGTAGTAAAAATGATAACTGAAATTTTAAAAAGAAATTTTTTTTCTTTTTGTATTTTTTTTTTAAAAAATTCTTCAAATAAGTTATGATCTTTTATTTTAAATAAAATATAGATAGATATTGAATTTTTTATTTTATGTTCTATTTCTGCTTCAGCTAAAGATGATTGACATTTGAAACACCAGTGGATAGGTTTAAGATCTCGATATACATATCCTTTTTTTACAATTTTAGTTAATATATTTATTGTATTTGCTTGATTTTTATAGTCTATAGTAAGACTTGCATTTTTCCAATCAGCCAGTATTCCTAGTCTAATAAAATCTTTTTTTTGTTGTTGAACTTGTTGTAATACGTATTTATGACATAATTCTCTAAATCGCTGTACATTAGTAGTAGTTATTTTTTCAGCAAATATTTTTTCTACTTTTTGTTCAATAGGTAATCCGTGACAGTCCCAACATGGTATATATGGAGCAAAAAATCCTGACATACGTTTAAATTTTAAAATTATATCTTTTAAGATTTTATTAACTGCATGACCAATATGAATATCTCCGTTAGCATATGGAGGTCCGTCATGTAAAAAAAAATATTTATTTTTTTTATTTTTTACAGATAAATGTTTATAGAGTTTATCTTTTTTCCATTTTTTTAATATTTCAACTTCTTTAATAGCTAAATTAGCTTTCATGGGAAACGTTGTTTTCGGTAAATTTAAAGATTTTTTAATGTTTTTCATGTATTACTCTTAGTAAAATACTATATACATTTATAAAAAAAACGGAAAAATATATATTAATTATTAATTAATGTGTTTATATTATAGATAAAATTTTTATAAAAATTAGTATATATTAAAATTTTAATTAGTAATAATTAATAAATTATTTAATAATTTTAAATTCAAATAATTTTTTAAATAAATAAATTATTTTTATACTATTTACTCTAAAAATATAATATATAGTATATTTTTTCTTTAATTGTTGATACTATTACCTATAGTATATATTTTTTAATATTAACATGAATAATTTAATTTTTTATAAAAAAAAGTATTTTTTATAAGATATTTTAAATAAATTTAAAAAATAATTTTTTTTATTTTTGATTTGGGAGTTATAATTATTTTGGCAAATATAAAATCATCTAAAAAATACTCAATTATATCTGAAAAACGTAGAAAATTGAATATTAGTAAACGATCAACTATTAAAACATTTATTAAAAAAGTGTATTTTTTTATTAAAATAAAAGATAAAAATAAAGCTTATCAAGCTTTTCGTATTTTGCAATCTTATATTGATAGATATTGTTCAAAAGGTATTTTACATATTAATAAAGCAGCTAGACATAAATCAGTATTGATAAAAAACATTAAATGTATGTAATTGTTATATTGTAAATTTGTTTAACTTAACAAGTATTGCTTCTATTTTTATTTATAGACAGCAATACCCTCTTATTTTTATATTTATTGTGTAAGGTTATCAAAAAATCTTTTTACACTATCAAAAAATCTTTTGGATTGAGGGCTATGATTTTTTCCTTTAAAATCACCAAAACTTTTTCCTAGTTGTGTTAATAGATTTTTTTGAAATGAATTTAAATTTACAGGTGTTTCTACTTTTATTTTACAAAATAAATCTCCAGGATATCCTTTTCTAACTGATTTTATTCCTTTTCCTCGTATTCTAAATAATTTACCTGATTGTGTTTCAGAGGGTATTTTAAGGTTTACTCTTCCTTTTAAGGTTGGTACTTCTATTTCCCCTCCTAAAGCTGCTATAACAAAATTTATAGGTATTTCGCAATATAAGTTATTTTCTTCTCTATTAAAAATAGGATGTTTTTTTACTGTAATTTGTATATATAAATCTCCAGATTTTGCTCCGTTTTTTCCTGCTTCTCCTTCATTATTTAAACGAATACGATCATTGGTATCAACACCTGATGGAATTTTAATAGATAAACTTTTAGATTTTTTTATTCTTCCTTGTCCATAACATATTTTACATAAATTTTTTATGATAGTTCCTTCTCCATTACAATTTGGGCATGTTTGTTGTACACTAAAAAATCCTTTTCGCATTTGTATTTGCCCGTGTCCATTACAATGAGTACAAGTACTTGGTTTAGATCCATACGCAGAACCTGTCCCAGAACATGATTTACATTCTTCTAATGTTGGAATTTTTATTTTTTTCGTGACTCCTTGAACTGCTTCTTCTAGAGAAAGATTAATATTATATTGTAAATCTGATCCTTTTTCTTGTTTATTTTTTCGTTGATTTCCAAAAATATCACCAAAAACATCACCAAATATATCATTTAAATCAGATGTAGAGCTAGTAAAACTACTATGAAAATTATCTGAATTATTATTTTGTTCAAATGCTGCATGTCCATATTGATCATATGCACTTCTTTTTTTTGAATCACTTAAAATTTCATAAGCTTTTTTGATTTCTTTAAATTTTTCTTCTGCAAGTTTATTTCCTGGATTTCTGTCCGGGTGGTATTTTACAGCAAGTCTTTTATAAGCTCTTTTTATATCTCTTTCATTAGCTGTATTAGAAATATTTAAAACTTTATAGTAATCTTGTTGTGTCATAATATTCTTTATCCTGAATTGATATATAAAAATGGGTGTAGATTTAATTTCTACACCCTTTTATTTAAAAAATAGATTAAATAATTAAAATTATTATTTCAAGAAATAGATATTTTTATTTTATTTTTTATTTTTTTCTTTAATTTCTTCAAATTCTGCATCTACTACATCATCATTATTTTTTTCTGTATTTTCTTGTTTTTTGTAATTTTTTTCTTCATTACTTTTTTTTAATAATTCTGTTAGTTTTAAATTAAACTGTAATACTTTTTGTATATTTTTATCAATTTCTTCTTTATCTTCCCCTTTTAAAGATAAATCTAGTTCTTGTAGAGATTTTTCAATATCAGTTTTAGTATTTTGATCAATTTTTTCTTTACATTCGCTTATTTGTTTTTTTGTATTATGAGAAATTTGATCGCCTTGATTTCGAACTTTTACTAATTCTTCAAATTGTAAATCTTTTTCAGAGTTTTCTTGTGCTTCTGAAATCATTTTTTTAATTTCGTTTTCATTTAACCCTGATGAAGATTGTATAGTAATTTTTTGTTCTTTTCCTGTTGTTTTATCTTTTGCTGAAACATGCAAAATACCATCTGCATCAATATCAAAAGTAACTTCTATTTGTGGAATACCTCTAGGTGCTGGTTGAATTCCATCTAAATTAAATTGTCCGAGTGATTTATTATCTAATGCTCTTTTTCTTTCTCCCTGTAATATGTGTATAGTTACTGCAGATTGATTATCTTCTGCTGTAGAAAAAGTTTGACTATGTTTAGTTGGTATAGTAGTATTTTTATTGATTAAAGGAGTCATAACTCCGCCCATTGTTTCAATTCCTAATGATAGCGGTGTTACATCTAGTAATAATACATCTTTTACTGTTCCAGATAGTACTCCCCCTTGAACAGCAGCTCCAATAGCTACAGCTTCATCAGGATTTACATCTTTTCTTGGTTTTTTTCCAAAAAAATCTGCTACTTTTTTTTGTACAAGTGGCATACGAGTTTGACCACCTACTAAAATGATATCATTAATATCTGATATTTTTAATTTAGCATCTTTTAATGCAATTTCTAGAGGTTTTATAGATCTAATAATTAAATCTTCAACTAAAGATTCTAATTTTGCTCGTGTTACTTTAATATTTAAATGTTTAGGTCCTGTAGAGTTTGCTGTAATATATGGTAAATTTACATCAGTTTGTTGAGCTGAGGATAATTCTATTTTTGCTTTTTCAGCGGCTTCTTTTAATCTTTGCATTGCTAAAGGATCATTTTTTAAATCAATACCTTGTTCTTTTTGAAATTCTGATACTAGAAAATGTATTAATCGATTATCAAAATCTTCTCCACCTAAATGTGTGTCTCCATTTGTTGACAATACTTCAAATGTTTTTTCTTTATCAACATCATCTATTTCTATGATGGAAATATCAAATGTTCCTCCACCTAAATCATAAACTGCTATTGTTCTATTTCCCTTTCCTTTATCTAGTCCATATGCTAAAGCAGCTGCAGTTGGTTCATTAATAATTCTTTTAACTTGCAATCCTGCTATTTTTCCGGCATCTTTTGTTGCTTGTCTTTGAGCATCATTAAAATATGCTGGTACTGTAATAACAGCTTCAGTAACTTTTTCTCCTAAATAATCTTCAGCTGTTTTTTTCATTTTTTTAAGAATTTCTGCAGAAATTTGCGGTGGAGCAATATTTTCTTTTTTTATTTTTAACCAAGCATCTCCATTTTTTGATTGTATAATATCATAAGGCATAATCTTTATATCGCGTTGTACTTCTTCGTCTTGAAATTTTCTTCCCATAAGTCTTTTTATAGCAAAAAGTGTATTTTTTGGGTTTGTTATTGATTGTCTTTTTGCTGGCTGACCGACTAATATTTCGTTTTCTTTAGTATAAGCAATAACAGAAGGAGTTGTACGTTCTCCTTCTGAATTTTCTAATACTTTTGCTTTATTATTATCCATGATAGCTACACAAGAATTAGTAGTTCCTAAATCTATTCCAATTATTCTTCCCATTATTATATTCCTTGAATATATTATTGTTGATAAATTTTATTTGAATCCTGAAATACTTTTTTAAATTAAATAAATGATATTTTAAAAAAATATTAAAAATTTTATAAAATAGATAATATTAATTAAATGGGGTCAGTTTATTCAGCATCAAGGGTAAAAAAAAAATATAATTTTTTATTTTAAAAAAATATTAATTATTTATATATAAAATATAATTAATTTTTTAATTACTATATCACTTAGAGGAAAATTATAACTTTTTTGTTTACAAAATGTTATAATTAATTATATTTATCTATATGAAATATTTATATATGATATTCTATTTTATTTATATAAAGTATTTTTTATTAATTATATATTATAATGTTAAATTAACTTTTTATGAGTTTTGAATATTTATGAACATGAATTATCAATCTTTATGTTTTTTAGTTTTTATACTTTTTAGTTTTTTTGTATGTTTTTTTATGTTGATAGCAGGTTATTTACTTGGAGGTAAATCATATTTTTATAATATACCTCGTCCATTTGAATCTGGTGTTATTTCACTTGGTGATGCTAGATTAAAAATACCTATTAAATTTTCATTAATTGCTATTTTTTTTGTTATTTTTGATGTAGAAGCATTATATTTATATATTTGGTCTATTTGTGTACGAGAATCTGGTTGGATAGGTTTTGTTAGTATTTGTTTTTTTATTTTTTCTTTATTTTTAACACTATATTTTTTATTTAAAAATAATATATTAGAATGGATAATATCAAAATAATTGAATATATATATTTTTATTAATAAAATAATATATAAAAATTTTTTAAATAAATTTTAATAATATTTTTAATTATTTAAGGATATTAATAATGAAATATACTTTAACGCGCGCAAATACAAATAATAATATTTTTGAAAAATATCCGTTAAATACTAAAGAATCAGTTTCTGATCCTATTGATACACAAGTAAAAAATAATATTTTTTTTGGAACACTTTCTAAATTTATTCATAAAATTGTAAATTGGGGTAGAAAAAATTCCTTATGGCCATACAATTTTGGTTTGTCATGTTGTTATGTAGAAATGGTAAGTTCATTCACTTCAGTTCATGATATTTCTCGTTTTGGTTCTGAAGTATTACGTGCATCTCCAAGACAGGCTGATTTTATGGTAATTGCCGGTACACCATTTATTAAGATGGCTCCTGTAATACAGAGATTATATGATCAAATGTTAGAGCCTAAATGGGTTATTTCTATGGGTGCTTGTGCAAATTCTGGAGGGATGTATGATGTTTATTCTGTAGTACAAGGAGTAGATAAATTTCTTCCTGTAGATATTTATATACCTGGCTGTCCTCCCCGACCAGAAGCATATATACATGCATTAACTTTATTACAAAAATCTATTTCTAAAGAACGCCGTCCACTATCTTGGGTAATAGGAGAACAGGGTGTATATAAAGCAAAAATGTTATCTGAAAAGGAAAAGAAAAATAATAAACGAATATCTATTATTAACCTTGATTGTGAAGATAATTTTTAATTATTAATAAAAATGTATGTATTTTTTATTTTTTATTAAAAATTTGTTTTATAAATAATTTTATTAGTATTTTTTTTATTAACCTATTGAGATTAAATTATGTCTGTTATTGATTTACAAAAAAATTTTTTTTTTAGATAGTAAAAATAAACATTTTTATAAAAAATATCCGATTATTTTTTCTTTATTTAGTTTATTTGGAAAAAAAAATTTTTTTATACAAGATACTTATGTAAAATGTCCCATTTTATGGATTAACCATTCAATTTTAATAAAAGTAATTTGTTTTTTAAAAAAAAACAATATATGTTCATATGAAATGTTATTTGATTTATATGGTGTTGATGAACGTTTACGAAAAAATATTGAGTATATTCCTTGTTCTGATTTTACGGTTTTTTATCATTTTTTATCAATTACTAATAACAGTGATCTTATTTTAAAAGTTGCTTTATCAAAGAAAAATTTGCAATTACCTACTATTACTTCAATTTTTTTAAATTCAAATTGGTATGAACGTGAAACCTGGGAAATGTTTGGTATAAGATTTATTGGTCATCCACATTTAACTCGACTGTTAATGCCTAAAAATTGGGTAGGATATCCCTTAAGAAAAGATTATCCATCACATGCAACAGAATTAGATAAATTTTTTTTCTCTAAACAAAGAGAAGATTTAGCTATGGAATCTTTACGTTTTTGTCCGGAATCATGGGGTTTAAAACGTAATAATAATAGTAAAATAGAATATATGTTTTTAAACTTCGGACCTAATCATCCTTCTTCACATGGTGCTTTTCGTATAATATTACAATTATACGGAGAGAAGATAATAAATTGTGTTCCTGATATTGGTTTTCATCATCGCGGAGCTGAGAAAATAGCTGAAAGACAATCTTGGCATAGTTTTATTCCTTATACGGATCGAATAGAATATTTAGGAGGGTGTGTTAATGAAATGCCTTATATATTAGCAGTAGAATCATTAGCTAATATACAAGTACCTGATAGAACACAAGTTATTAGAATTTTATTATCAGAATTATTTAGAATTAACAGTCATTTATTGTTTATTTCTACATTCGTTCAAGATGTAGGTAGTATGAGTACTGTATTTTTAGCTTTTACTGATCGTCAAAAAATTTATGATTTAATTGAAAGTATTACAGGTGCACGAATGCATCCTGCCTGGTTTCGAATTGGCGGTCTTTCTAAAGATTTACCTTTAAATTGGCATCATTTATTAAAAAAATTTTTAGATTGGATGCCTAAGAGATTAGATTTTTATGTAAAAACGGCATTAAAAAATAGAATTTTAATTTCTCGTTCTAAAGGTGTAGCATCTTATGGTAAAGAAGAGGCCTTGTCTTGGGGGGTAACTGGAGCAGGTTTAAGAGCTACAGGTGTTGATTTTGATATTAGAAAAAAAAGACCATATTCTGGTTATCAAAATTTTGATTTTGAAATTCCAATTGGGAATAAAACAAGTGATGCTTATACACGAGTTTTAATTAAGGTTGAAGAAATTAGACAAAGTTTAAAAATATTACAACAATGTTTATTAAACATGCCAAATGGTCCATTTAAATCTGATCATCCTTTAACTACTCCTCCAAATAAAAATAAATCTTTATTAAATATTGAGAATTTAATTTCACATTTTTTACAAATGTCTTGGGGTCCTGTTATTCCTTTTAATGAAAGTTTTCAAATGATTGAGGCAACAAAAGGAATAAATAGTTACTATCTGATTAGTGATGGATTACCAACTAGTTATAGAACACGAATTCGTACCCCGAGTTTTGCTCATTTACAGCAAATCCCCTCAGTAATACGTGGGTATTTGATATCTGATTTAATAGTTTATCTTGGTAGTATTGATTTTGTTATGTCTGATGTAGATCGATAAATATATCTTATAAATAATGATAGGAAAAAAATAGTGTTTTATTTAAGTCAATCAGAAATTTCTGAAATTTTATTAAAAAAAAAATGTTATGTAAATTCTAGAGCTGTATGTATTGAAGCATTAAAAATTGTACAAAAAAATAGGAAATGGATTTGTAAAGATGCTATTGTAGCGATTGCAGAAATATTATCTATTTCTGTATGTGATGTAGAAGGAGTTGCAACATTCTATTGTCATATTTTTCGAAAACCTGTAGGAAATCATATCATTCGTTATTGTGATAGTGTTGTATGTTTTATTAATGGTTATCGTGATATTGAAAGTGAATTAATATCCAGATTAGATATACATCCAGGACAAACAACCAGTGATGGTTGTTTTACACTTCTTCCAACTTGCTGTTTAGGCGCTTGTGATAAAGGGCCTGTTATGCTTGTTGATGAAGTCTTGTATACTCATCTAACCGTTAAAGGGATAAAAAATTTATTGGACAAATATAAATGAAATATATATTAAAAAAACCTGAAACACATCCATTAACTTGGCGTTTAAATAAACCTTATAAAACTATTGAAATAAATGAATATTGTAATACTCAAGGTTATCAAGCTTTAAAAAAATCTTTAAAAACATTTATTTCTGAAGATATTATATCTATAATTCAAAAATCAGATTTAAAAGGAAGAGGAGGGGCAGGATTTCCAACTGGAAATAAATGGAGTTTAATGTCAAAAAATACTTTAGAATCAAATAGATATTTAATTTGTAATGCAGATGAAATGGAACCTGGTACGTATAAGGATAGATTTTTAATAGAACATTTGCCTCATCAGTTAATTGAAGGTATGATTATTAGTGCTTTTGCCTTACAGTCTTCCTGTGGATATATTTTTTTACGAGGTGATTATTATTTATCAGAAAAAATTTTAATTAAAGCGATTAATCAAGCATATAAATTTGGTTTTTTAGGTAAAAATATATTAAATAGTAATTTTAATTTTGATTTATTTTTGCATACTGGAGCGGGTCGTTATATTTGCGGTGAAGAAACTGCATTAATTAATTCTTTAGAAGGAAGGAGAGCTAATCCACGATTTAAACCCCCTTTTCCAGCTAATTATGGTTTATGGGGTAAACCAACATGTATAAATAACGTTGAAACTTTGTCCAATATTCCTGCAATTATTTTATACGGACCAGATTGGTATTTGAGTTTATCTAAAGGTATAGATTCTGGAACTAAATTATTAGGTTTTTCAGGTCGAGTAAAAAAACCAGGTTTATGGGAATTACCTTTAGGAATTACTGCTAGAGAAATTTTAGAAGATTATGCTGGCGGCATGAAAAAGAATTTTACTTTAAAGGCTTGGCAACCTGGTGGAGCTGGAACTAATTTTTTATCTTGTGATGATATTGATATAAAAATGGATTTTACTAGTTTACAAAAAATAGGTAGTCGATTAGGAACTGGAATTGCTATGGCTATTGATAATAAAATTAATATTGTTTCTTTATTAGTAAATATTGAAACATTTTTTTCACGTGAATCATGTGGTTTTTGTACTCCTTGTAGAGAAGGATTACCATGGATAGTAAAGATATTAAAAAGTTTAGAAAAAAAGAACGGTTATATTAATGATATTTCTATATTAGAAGAATTGTGCCTTTACTTAAGTCCCGGAAAAACTTTTTGTGCGCATGCTCCAGGAGCAATATCCCCCTTACAAAGCGCAATAAAGTTATTTCGAATTGAATTTGAAAAAGGGATAAATAAATATAAAACACAAAAAAATAATATTGATATTATTTCTTTATAGAATTAATAATTTAAAAAAATATTATTATATATTATAAAAGTATAAGATTAATTTTATTTTGTTTTATCTGTTTATATATTTTTTATAATAAATATTATCAAGTGAGTATTTAATAATGGTTAAAATTTATATTAATAAAAAATCTTTTTTTGTTAAAAAATCAGATAATTTATTACAAGCATGTTTGTCTGTCGGAATTAACATTCCCTTTTTTTGCTGGCATCCTGTTTTAGGTAGTATTGGATCTTGTCGGCAGTGTGCAGTAAGAGTTTTTCATGATGAAACAGATCAAATAGGATCTGTTGTTATGTCCTGTATGTCAGAAATAAGAGAAGGAATCAGAATATCAGTTATAGATTCAGATGTTAAAAATTTTCAGAAAAGTATTATTGAATTAATGATGTTAAATCATCCTCATGATTGTCCAGTTTGTTCTGAGGGAGGTAATTGTCATTTACAAGATATGACTGTATTAAATCAACATCATATACGTAGATATAGATATAAAAAACGTATTTTTAAAAATCAATATTTAGGTCCTTTTGTATCACATTGTATGAATAGATGTATTACTTGTTATCGTTGTTCAAGATATTATACTGATTATGCTGGAGGAAAAGATTTTGGAGTTTATGGTTCTAGTAATAAAATCTATTTTGGTCGATTAGAAGATGGTTTATTAGAAAGTGAGTATTCTGGTAATTTAATTGACGTTTGTCCTACTGGTGTATTTACCGATAAAAGTAATATTCAAAATTTTCATCGTAAATGGGATTTACAATATTCTCCTAGTATATGTCATGGTTGTAGTATTGGGTGTAATATTAGTTTGGGAGAAAGATTAGGTAAATTATGTCGTATTGACAATAGATATAATAGAAAAATAAATAAATATTTTTTATGTGATTTAGGTAGATTTGGTTGTAATTACGTAAATTCTACTTCTGTAACTAAACCTTTTATACAAGAAAATAATAAAAAAAAATTTTTAGATTATTCTGATGCAATTAAAATTATTACTACTATTTTTCGAAATTCTTCTAATTCAATATTAGGTATTGGTTCTTCTAGAGCTAGTATAGAAAGTAATATGGCATTATATAATTTAGTAGGAAAAGAGAATTTTTCTAATGGAATGTTACCAGAATTAGATGAATGCGTACAATTAATTGGAAGTATTATAAAAAATGGAGGTATACATATACCTTCTATTTCAGAAATTGAAAAATATGATGTAATTCTAATTATAAGTGAAGATATTACACAAACTGCATCATTAGCCGCTTTATCTGTACGTCAAGCAGTACGTGGTATTTATTCTCATATATCAAAAAATAATAATATACCATTATGGCACATTAATGCAATAAAAAATGTTGCTCAAGATCAAAAAAATATTTTATTTATTATTAATGGAAATGAAACAAAATTGGATGATATTAGTAGTTTATGTTATTTTGGATCTATAGAAGAGCAAGTATATTTCAGTACTTTAATATTAGATCATCTTAATGGTATAAATATTAAGAATAAAGATAAAAAAAGTATTTTTATGAAAATTGATTTAATTACTAAAGCATTATGTAATGCAAAAAAACCATTAATTATTTCAGGTACATCATATAATAATATTGATATTCTTAAAGTATCATTTAATATTGCTCAATCTTTACAAAAAAAAGGATTGCCAGTTGGTTTAGCATTATTCCCCCCTTCAGCAAATAGTATAGGATTATCTTTAATTCCAAGTATTTCCTTAAATGAAATATTTAACATAATTTATTGTAAAAAAGTAGATATTTTAGTTATTTTAGAAAATGATTTATATCGATTATATGAATCTAGTTTCTTAGATAATATTTTTAAAAAAGTTAATACAATTATTGTATTAGATCATCAAAATAATAGAACAGTGATGCATTCCAATGTTTTTTTACCCTGTACAAATTTTTCAGAAAGTTCAGGAAATATTGTGAATTACGAAGCTCGTATACAACGATTTTTTCAAATGAATGATCCTAATTTATATAGAAAAAAATTATGTAAATTAGAAAGTTGGCGTTGGATACAAGCTATTAAGAATAAAATTTATTTATTTTCATCTATTATATCTTTTACAATTGATAAAATGATGAAACTATGTTCTATTTGGAATTCTGTTTTTAAAAAAATATGTGATTCTTCTCCTTCTGCTTCTTTTAGAATTAAAGGTCAAAAAATAGCAAGATCACCTATTAGATTTAGTGGTCGTGCAGCTATGATTACTAACAAAGATATGCATGAACAAAAACCTTCCGTAGATTTAGATAGTATGTTTTCTTTTTCAATGGAAGGAAGTTCGCAAACAGAAAATAATTTTTCTTTTTCTCCGTTTTTATGGTCTCCTAATTGGAATTCCAATCAATCATTTCATATATCATCTATTAATAATAAGAAATTTAAAAAAATATATGAAGGTATTTTATTATTTCATAACTATAAAAAAAAATTTTTTTTAGATTTTCCTATAAAAAAATTTATTATTAATAAAAAAAATAATTTTTCTTTTTTTAAAATTATTCCTTATTATAAGTTATTAGGTAGTGAAGAAATGAGTCAAAATTATTTTTTTAAAACTATAAAAATGAATTTTATTCATGTTAAATTAAATTATTTAGATGCTGATAGATTAAAAATTAAAAATGGTGATATATTACAATTTCAAATAAATAATATATTTTTTAGATTTCCGGTACAATTATCTAAAAATATCAGTTTATTTCATATGGGTTTACCATTAGGATGCAGCGGAATTCCAATTATTTTTTTTAATAAAATTGCTATTAATTTAACGAAATATAATAAATAAATATTTTATTAAATTAGGTATAATAATATGATAAATAAAATTTTTTTTACTATTTTTTTTGTAATTTTTATTGTTTTTAGCGCCAGCGCTTTAAGTTTAGTAGAAAGAAGAATTTTAGGTTTATTACAAAATAGATATGGACCTAATAGAGTTGGTTGGTTTGGTTGTATGCAACTATGTGCTGATGGTATTAAATTATTATTTAAAGAAGATTGGATTCCTCCTTTTAGTGATAAAGTATTATTTATTATAGCTCCAATAATTTCTTTTATTTCTTTACTTTTAGTTTTTGCTAGTATTCCTATTACTTCTAATTTAATTATTATTAATTTAAATATTGGTTTATTATATTTTTTAATGATGTCATCTTTATCTGTATATGGAATTTTATTAGCTGGTTGGTCTAGTAATAATAAATATGCTTTATTGGGTTCTATTAGATCAGTAGCGCAAATGTTAAGTTATGAAGTTTTTTTAGGTTTATCGTCTATGGGAGCAGTAATTCAATGTGGATCCTTTAATTTAGTTGATATTATTTATTCACAAAAAAAAGTATGGAATATTATTCCTCAATTTTTTGGTTTTTTAATGTTTTTTATTGCATGTATTGCAGTTTGTCATAGACATCCTTTTGATCAACCTGAATCTGAACAAGAATTAGCTGATGGATATCATATTGAATATTCTGGAATGAAATTTGGAATGTTTTTTATTGGTGAGTATATTTCTATTATGGTAGTATCTGCTTTAAATGTATGTTTATTTTTTGGTGGTTGGCTTGGTCCGTTTTTTCCTCCTATTATTTGGTTTTTATTAAAATTTTTATTATTTATTTTTTTATTTATTTTATTAAGAGCATCTTTACCTAGACCGAGGTATGATCATGTTATGCTGTTTGCATGGAAGTTTTGTTTGCCTTTATCTCTATTAAATATAGTATTTACATCTTTTAGAGTTTTAATACAAACGTGAGGTTTTTATATGGGTATAAAAGATATTTTTTTTGGTTTTTTAAGTATTATTCGTAGTATGTTAATGTTATTAACTAATATTTTCTCGCCTAGAGAAACTCGTCTATACCCAGAACAATCATTAAATTTGTCGCTTCGATATAGAGGTCGTATTATTTTAACTCGAGATCCTAACGGTTTAGAACGCTGTGTCGCATGTAATCTATGTTCTGCTGTTTGCCCTGTTAATTGTATTTCATTAAAAAAATCAGAAAATAAAGATGGTCGTTGGTATTCTAAATTTTTTCAGATAAATTTTTCTCGTTGTATTTTTTGTGGTTTGTGTGAAGAGGCATGCCCTACTTCCGCTATTCAATTAATACCAGATATAGAATTAAGTGATTTTAAAAGAAAAAAATTAATGTATAAAAAAAAAGATTTGTTAATTTCCGGACCTGGGAAATTTTCTAAATATAATTTTTATTCTATTTCTGGTGTGAAATTTAAAAAAAATTCAAATAATATTGCTTCAAAAAAAATATTAAATTGTGTAGATGTAACATCTTTATTACCATAGGGAAAATTTTATGGTTATTATATTTTATTTATTAAGTTTTTTATCTATTTTATTTTCTTTTTTAATTATGATTAGCAATAATCCGATTTATTCTTTATTATATTTAATTTTATTAATGTCCTCTATTTCTGGTATTTTTTTTACTTTAGGTTCTATTTTTTTAGGAACTATAGAGATAATTATTTATGCCGGCGCAATTATGGTTTTATTTATTTTTGTTGTAATGTTAATAAAGAATAATATACATAATTCAACGATTTTATTAAATCAATCAAATAATTTTTATGATATGTACTTATACACGTGTACTTTTTTTATTTTATTTATTTTATTTATTCAATTTATAAGTGAGAAGAAAAAAATTTTGTTTTTTAAAATTTTTTTAATAAAAAATACTGGTATTTTATTATTTAGTAAATATATTTTGTTAGTGGAATTTATATCTTTATTACTATTGTCTTCAGTATTTTTAGTATATTTTTTTATAAAAAAAATAAAATTTATTTTTAATTCTTAAAAAGGAAAATATATAAATTTATGTTGTTATTAAATTATGGGATTTTAATACCTATTATTTTATTTGTAATTGGAATTTTTTCGTTATTAAAACATAAAAATTTGATATTTATATTGATAAGTTTAGAAATATTAACTAATTCAGTAGCATTGGCAATAGTTTTAGTAGGTCATTACTGGAATCAACATGATAGTCAAATTATGTATATATTAATTATTACTATTGCAGCTATAGAGGCAAGTATAATGTTAGCAATTTTTTTAAAAATATATCAACAGTATAATACTCTAGATATATGTAAATTAAGTGAGACCTATAAATGAATTTAATTTATTATATTGGAATATTTCCATTATTTAGTTCTTTTTTATTAATTTTTTTACAAAGATTTCTTTTAAAAAAATTTGTTTCAGTAATTAGTATATCTTCGATAGTGATGTCTTTTTTTTTGTTTTTATATGTTGTATATGATTATATTAATAAGTATAGTCAATCAAAAGTTTTTTTTATTCCTTTATTACACTGGATAACTATCAATAATTATAGTATTAATTTAAATTTTATAGTAGATTTTTTTTCTTTATCTATGTTAGGAACAGTACTATTAATTAGCTTGTGTGTATATTTATATTCTTTATGGTATATGAATAATTCTTCAGAATATACTAAATATTTTATATATATGAATTTGTTTATCTCTTTTATGATATTTTTTGTTTTAACTAATAATTTAATTACTATGTTTTGTATTTGGGAATTAGTGGGAATTTGTTCATATTTATTAATAGGTTTTTATTTTAAAAAAGAAGAAAATGGATATTTTGCTATTAAATCTTTTTTAATGACTAGGTTAGGTGATGTATTTTTTTTAATTGCTATATTTTTAATTTTATTGAATTTTAAAACTACAGATTTTTTTGTATTGAAATATCTTACTAAAGAAATTATATTTTTAAATTGTTATACTAATTATTTATTTTGGATTTCCTTCTGTTTATTTATTGCGTCGATAGGAAAGTCTGCTCAAATACCATTATATACATGGTTGATAGGCGCTATGGTTGGTCCGACACCCGCTTCAGCTTTAATTCATGCCGCTACTATGGTTACAATGGGAGTATATTTAATTATTCGAGTTCATTTTTTATTTTTTTTTAATATATATATAACATATATACTTTCTATAATTGGATGTTGTACACTTTTAATATCAAGTTTTTCTGCTATTTTTGAAACAAATATTAAACGTATTTTAGCTTTTTCTACTATTAGTCAAATAGGTTATATGTTTTTAGCATTAGGTTTTAAAAATATTAAAGGTGCTTTTCTACATTTATTATGTCATGCTTTTTTTAAATCTTTATTATTTTTATCTACCGGATCTATTATAAAGCATACAAATAATGAACAAAATATTTTAAAAATGGGTAATTTATATAATAGGATACCTTTTATATATATAACTTTTTTTACTGGTATGATTTCTTTAGTATCATTTCCATTTATAACTTCTAGTTTTTATAGTAAAGGAGATATATTACTAAATATTTTTAATAAACAGGAAAATTTATTTTTATTTTGTTTTCTTTTGGGTATTTTTTTTACTTCTATTTATTCATGTAGAATGTTTTTTTTTATTTTTCATGGAGAGAATCAATCTAATTTTATTTCTATTGAAAAAAATTTTTTTCATGATATATCTTTATTTATTTTATGTTTAGGTTGTACTCCTATTACACAGTATATTATTTCTAATTTATTTTATAAAACTGTTTATACGCCATTAATCATTTGTTTAAATGAAAATTATTTATATATAGAATATATTTCTTTTGGTATTTCAATTTTAGGTTTTTTTATTTTTTATTTAAGTAGATATGTTTTTTTAAGAAAAAATTATTTAGAAATTATATTTTCTCCTTTATATTATTTAGTTTCGAATAACTGGTTTTTTGATATTTTTTATTTTTATGTATTTGTAAAGCCATATTATTGGCTATCAAATTATTTAAATAGTAAAAAATTTTTTTATATAGAAAAATTTTTTTTAAAAATAATTTATTTTTTTAAAAGTAAATTTTTTAATATTAAATATATAGATATTGTTTACCATGTTAGATGGTATATTTTTTGTTTAACTGTATTTTTATTAATTATTTTTATTGATAAAAATAATTATATGTAAAATCTTTATTTCTAATAGTATTAATGAATTTTTTATATTTATATATATTAATATATAGTAAGGATAATATATTTTATGATTCTTTTAGTTTTTATGTTTGTTCCATTAATTGGTGGATTATTATCTTTTTTAACATGTTTTTTAAATAAAAAATTACCCCGTTATATAGCTTTTTTTTCTATGTTTATTTGTTTATTAGTTTCAATATTTTTCTTTTATTCTAATAGAATTTCTAATCCTTCTATTTTAGTAAATACATTTATCTTTTCATTTTATAAAATATGGATTCCAAGATATGGGATTTCTTTTTATTTAGGTGTAGATAAATTATCATTACTTATGATTTTTTTAACTTCTTTAATTGGCATGTGTTCAGTTTCTTGTGAGTGGAATGTTTTAAATAAAGATATTGGATTATTTTATTGTTATTTACAATTTGTTGTTTTAGGTATGTTTGGTATATTTTTATCTTTAGATATGTTGTTATTTTTTTTCTTTTGGGAAATGATATTAATACCTATGTATTTTTTAATTATTTTTTGGAATCATTCTTGTGAAAGTAAGAATAAAGTTTTTTATATTTCTCGGAAATTTTTTATATATTCTCAATTATCTGGTTTTACTTTACTTTTTTCTATTTTAAATTTGGCTTGTATTTATCATAATTATTCAGGAATTTGGACATTTAATTATTTTATATTAAAAAATATAACAATTTCTTTATATATGGAAATTTTTTTAATGTTTAGTTTTTTACTATCCTTTTTAATAAAAATACCATTATTTCCTTTTGATGATTGGCTGCCAGATACTCAAGAAATTATTTCTCCCTCAGGTTCTATTGATTTAGTTGGTATTTTATTAAAACCGGCAATATATGGATTATTAAGATTTCATTTAATTTTATTTCCCCGTACATCTCATATATTTTCTTTGATTTTTGTTATTTTAGGTTTATTTTCAATGTTATATGGTTCTATAATGGCTTTTTCTCAAACAAATATAAAAAGATTGTTGTCTTATTCTTCGATTTCTAATATGGGTATAATTTTTGCTGCTTTATATAGTGAAAATATATTTTCCTATCAAGGTGCTATTTTGTATTTTTTATCTTATGTTATTTCTGCTGCAGCCTTATTAATAATTTTTGGAAAAATATTTTATCATATTAAAACTCAAAATATTTTATATATGGGTGGACTATGGTCTTGTATGTATTTTATTCCTTCTTTTTTTTTATTTTTTTCTTTTGCAAATTTAAGTATTCCTTTAACAGGTAATTTTAGTGGTAAATTTATGATATTATTTGGTATTTTTTCTTTTCATCCTATTTTAGGTTATTTGTTTATTTTATGTTCATTTTTATCTTCTATTTATTTAATTATGTTAATACAACGTGTATGCTATGGTTCTAGTATGCATATTATTTTAAAAAATGAATTAAATATTTTTAATTTAATAACTTTAATTGTATTTACATGCTTTCTTATTTTTATAGGATTATATCCTAGAATTTTTTTACATTTTTCATATGAAATTTCAGATCAGTTATATAGATATTACACATCTTTTTTCAATAAATAGGTAATAACATTATGATTAGACTATTTTATAGTATTATTCCAATATTACCAATTTTAATATTAATTGCTTCTATTTTAATAATTTTACTTATTTCTTTTTATAAAAAGAAAACATATTTAGGATATATAATTATTATTTTTGGTATTTTTTTTAGTTTAATGTCTGTTATTTATTCAAAATATTTTATGTTAGATTATTTTTCTGAATTAATTAAAATTAATAAATATTCTTATTTTTTTTTATTTATGTTATTAATTTCTAGTTTTTATACTTGTATATTTTCATATACTTGGTTGTTATATGGTAATTATCATTCAATAGAATTTTATTTTTTTATTCTTTTATCTACTTTAGGTGGAATTTTAGTTATTTTATCTAATCATTTTTCTACCTTATTTATTGGTTTAGAATTATTATTTTTACCGTTATTAGGAATTTTAATGTTTTTTCCCAAATCAGGGAATAATCTATTATTAATTGTCATATATATGATTCTGTCAATTTTTTCATCTTCTTTTTTATTATTGGGATTTTCTTTTATATATTTTATTTCTGGCAGGTTATGTTTTTCTTTTCTTTCGCAAGTATTTATATATTATCCTTCTATTATGTTTGGAAGTATTATTTTATTTGGGTTTTGTATAATATTGTTATCTCTTTTTTTTAAGTTATCAATATTTCCTTTACATACATGGTCTCCAGATATATATCAAAATACTAATTCATGTTCATTGATCTATTTTTCTACCGTTACAAAGATTTCTATATTTTCATTTTTAATACATTTTCTTTATTGTATTCCATATGTGCATAATATTAAATTATTATATTATATATTATATTATATTTCTATATTTTCTATTTTTTTTGGTAACTTGGTTTCTATTTTTCAGAATAAAGTACAAAGATTAATAGGATATTTATCTATTTCTAATCTTGGTTTTTTGTTAATGTTATTGTTGATGTATTCTTCACGGGAAAATATATTTATTATTAAACAAATACATTTCTATTTATTTGGTTATATATTAGGATTAATTGGTTTTTTTAGTATTAAAAGTATTATTGATTTTAATATTTTTTCTAAAAAAATTTATTTAATTAAAGATAATTCGTTAAAAGGATTATTTTGGTATGATCCTATTTTAGGTGTTATTATGTCTATTATTTTATTATCTTTATCTGGATTTCCTTTAACTTTAGGTTTTTGGGGAAAATTTTTTATATTAAAAAATTTAATTCAAAGAAGATTTTTTATTACAGTGATAATAATTATTATAAGTAGTATTATAGGTACACAAAGTTATTTGAGTATTATTTACAATTTGTATTATAAATCTTCAACAGTAGATAATAAAAACATTAAATATAATTTTTATATACCGATTGTTCAAAAATTTTTTATTTTATTTATTGGGTTAGTTTTTATGATTTTAGGTTTATTTCCCCAAATTATTTTTAATATTATATAAATATATATTTATTTTAGTAAAAATCTATTTTTTTTTAAAAAATTTATTTAAAATATTATAATTTTATTGTTAATAAAAAATATTTTATTACTAATTTAGTTATTGGTATATTTAATATATATCAATATATATCATATATATAATGATATAATTTATTATAATATAATGTTGAAAATTTTTCCAACATTATATTATAAAAGTAAATATTTTTTATTTTTAAATTATCAATATAACAATAAAATTATTATTTTAAAATTAATATTTTTAATTATAAAAAAATAAAAAAAATATTTTATTTAATAAATAAATTAATATTTTTTTATCTAAAAAAGATTTTTTTTATTCATTAAACATTTCTGAAATTGATTCTTCTCTATTAATTCTTCTAATCGCTTCTGCTAACATATTAGATACTGATAATATACGTATATTTTTTAAGTTTTTTATTTCTTTTGACAAAGGAATTGTATCACAAATTATTATTTCATCTATATTTGCTTTTTTGATATTTTTATGTGCTTTACCTGAAAAAATTGGATGAGTAGCATATACATAAATTCGATTAGCTCCATTTTTTCTTAATGTTTTTGTTGCTTGATATAATGTTGTTCCGGTATCTATAATATCGTCAATTAAAATACAATCTCTATTTTTTATTTGTCCAATAATATTCATTACTTTCGGTATTTTATAAGCTGGTCGACGTTTATCAATAATTGCTATATCAGAGTCATTTAGTAGTTTTGCAATTTCTCTTGTTCTTATTATCCCGCCTATATCAGGCGAAACAAATACCGGGTTTAAAAAATTAATTTTTAATAAATCTTTTAGAAAAATTCTGCTGCTAAACATATTATCTACTGGAACATCAAAAAAACCTTGAATTTGTTCTGAATGCAAGTCTATAGTTAAAATTCGATCAACTCCTACAGTAGATAAGAAATCTGCAATGACTCTTGCAGTAATTGGTACTCTGGATGATCGAATTCTTCTATCTTGTCTTGCATATCCAAAGTATGGCATTACAGCGGTAATACGTCCTGCAGAAGCTCTTCTTAAAGCATCAACCATGATAATTAATTCCATTAAATTATCATTAGTAGGTAAACATGTAGACTGTATTAGAAAAACATCGTATCCTCTAATATTTTCATTAATCTGTATATTAATTTCTCCATCACTGAATTTACTTACAGACGCATCTCCTAATTTTATTTTTAAATGACTAGCGATTTTTTTTGATAAACTTGGAGTAGAATTTCCAGAAAATAATTTAACGTTTTCCATTGTAATCCTATTTAATAAGTATGTGTTAAATTTTATTAGAAATTTATTTTTTATAATATTATTTTTTTAATAAATTAAAATATTTTTTAAAAAATGTTTTTTAAGAATATCTATTTTTATTAAATAGATTATTCTTATTATATATATTTAATCATATTATGATATGATTAATTATATATTGATATATATTTATTTTATTTTACTCTTATATTTTTATATTAAATAGGTTTATTTTTATGAAAAAATCAATAATTATAAAATTACAAAATTTAATGAAAAGGTATACAGAATTAGAGTCTTTATTGTCACGTAATTATTTAACGTTTAATAAGGAAGAATTTTCTAAACTATCTAAAGAAAAATCAGAATTATTTAAATTGCATGAGTCATTTCTTTTATGGCTATCAATAAAATCAGAAATAAAAGATACTCGATTATTATTAGATGATTCTGTTATTGCTAAATTAGCTGAAGAAGAATTATATGAATTATTAAATAAAAAGAAAGAAATTGAAAGAAAAATTAAATTATTATTATTACCTATTGATCCTTATGATAAAAATAGTTGTTTTATTGAAATTCGAGCTGCTACCGGAGGACAGGAAGCTGCTATTTTTTCTGGAGAATTATGTAAAATGTATATGAGGTATGCTGATTTAAAATCTTGGAAA
Organism: Buchnera aphidicola (Cinara curtihirsuta); assembly: GCF_900698895.1. Classification (NCBI taxonomy): domain Bacteria; kingdom Pseudomonadati; phylum Pseudomonadota; class Gammaproteobacteria; order Enterobacterales; family Erwiniaceae; genus Buchnera; species Buchnera aphidicola. The sequence goes on from NZ_LR217700.1 coordinate 131,761, forward strand.
GTAAGTATTATTAATATGCACGAAGGAGAGATAGGAGGATATAAAGAAATTATTTTAAAAGTAATTGGCATAGGAGCTTGCGGAAGATTAAAATTTGAATCAGGTGGTCATAGAGTACAACGCGTTCCGCAAACAGAATCACAAGGTAGAATACATACTTCGTCATGTACTGTAGCAATTATGCCTGAAATTCCTAAATCAAAAAAAATAATTTTAAATATTTCTGATTTAAAAATTGATACATTTCGTTCTTCTGGAGCTGGAGGTCAGCATGTTAATACAACTGATTCTGCTGTTCGTATTACTCACATTCCTACAGGTAATGTTGTTGAATGTCAGGATGAAAGATCTCAACATAAAAATAAAGAAAAAGCTTTATCTGTATTATCTGCCAAAATTTATTCTGAAAATAACGCAAAAAAAGCATTAGAAAATTCAGTAATGAGAAGGAATTTATTAGGAACTGGATCTAGGTCAGATAGAAACAGAACGTATAATTTTCCTCAAAACAGAGTAACAGATCATCGAATTAATTTAACAGTATATCGTTTAAATGAAATTCTTTTAGGTAAATTAGATTTATTAATAGAACCTTTACTACAAGAACATCAAGCAGATTTATTATTAACAATGGAATAAAAACTGGTATTATATAATGAATGTTATAGAATGGTTATCATGTGCTGAAAAAAAATTATTTAATAGTAAAACATCTAAATTAGATTCAAAACTGTTATTATGTTTTGTATTAAAATATTCAAAGAAAGAATTATTTTATAATAAAAAAAAAAAAATAAAAAAAAACGATTTATTAGTTTTAAATAACTTATTATATAGAAGAGTATTAAAAGAACCTATTGCCTATCTTATAAAAAAAAAAGAATTTTGGTCTTTATCTTTTTTTGTTTCTCCCTTCGTATTAATTCCTAGACCGGATACTGAGATTCTTGTAGAACAGGTTTTATTAAAAATTTCTTCAAAAACAAATACTATTTTAGATTTAGGTACTGGTTGTGGTGCAATTGCTTTATCATTAGCTTCGAAACATTCTAAATGTAATATTATTGGAGTAGATAATAGTTTAAACGCATTAAAAGTAGCTCGTTATAATTCTAAAAAGTTAAATATTAAAAATGTTGATTTTATTTATAGTAATTGGTTTTCACATGTTCCTTTAAGGAAATTTCATATTATTGTTTGTAATCCTCCATATTTATCTATAAAAGATTTCTATAATTCCTCTGATCTTTTTTTCGAACCTTATTCTGCTTTAGTATCTGGAAAAAATGGAATAGAGTGTATAAAATATATTATAAGAAATTCTTTTCATTATTTTGTTTCTGAGGGTTGGTTATATATTGAACATTGTTACAAACAAGCAAAAATAGTAAAAAAACTTTTTAAAAATAATTTTTTTATAAAAATATCTTCTATAAAAGATTATTCTAATCGTAATAGAGTAACTTTTGGTTTTTTAAATATAAAAATATAATTTTATGAAAATTTTGTTTTATATATCATTTTAATTTTTTACATTTATTTAGGATAATATATGATAAATTTAAACAATATTGATTTTTCTACAACATCTTTGTTTGAGATTATGATTAAACTTATGGTAAAAATTCGTTGTGATTTTCCAGAAGAAAATATAATGAAAATATGTACAAATAAAGTTCAAGAATCTTTATTATTTATTTCCGAAAAATTAACAGAAATAGAAAAATTAGAAAAATTATTATTTATTTTTTATAAAAAATGGAATTTTGGTTGTTCGGTTAAAATGCATAAATTATCTGATATGTTATGGTTAGATAAAGTAATTTTATCTAATCAAGGAAATTCTTTTTCTTTAGGAATATTTTTTATGTATATTGCTAGTCAATTGAACTTATCAATTATTCCAATAATATTTCCAACACAATTGATTGTAAAATTTAAAAGTTTAGAAGAAAAATTATTATATATTGATCCCGTTAATGGGGATATACTGAATGAACATATTTTACAATCCTGGTTAAAAGGTAATATTAGTCCTTCAGCTAAATTAAATGATCATCATTTAAAAGAATCGAATTCATCAACTATTACGCAAAAAATATTAGATATGCTAAAAATAGCTCTAATTGAAGAACAAAATATAGAATTAGCTTTAAATGTAAGTAATATTTTGTTAACATTAAAACCTAAAGATCCATATGAAATTCGAGATAGAGGATTAATTTTCTCTCAATTAAATTGTTATCGTGCAGCTATTTCAGATTTATTATATTTTGTTGAGCAGCGTCCAGAAGATCCTGTTAGTGATATTATTAAAATGCAAATTCATTCGATTGAACAAAAAAAAATTACTTTTCATTAAAAATAATTTTTTATTTACTAAATGATATTTTTATTAATTTTACTTTTTAATGATTTTTTATTTTTTTTAAATAATTATTTTGTAAAAAAAGAGATATGTTATGAAAAAAGAATTAATTTTAGTTCTGAATTGTGGAAGTTCTTCAGTTAAATTTTCTATTATTGATCCTATTAAAGAAGTTACTTATATTGATGGAATAGTAGAAACTATAAATAGTGTTACATCTTTAATAATAAATAATTTTATAAAAAATAAAAAATTATTTAAAAAATTTGATAAAGTAGAATCATATAAAAAGTTAATTATATTAATTTTTGATATATTGATTAATCAATATAAAAATTATTTAAATAATGTGGTTGGTATTGGTCATAGAGTTGTTCATGGTGGAAGGTATTTAAAAAAATCTATGATTATTAATTCTTCAGTTTTATCAAAAATTCAAGAATCATCTATTTTTGCTCCTTTGCATAACCCTTTTCATTTGCTAGCTATTAATATAGCATTAAAAAAAATATTAAAATTAAAAAATTTTAATGTAGCAGTTTTTGATACTGCATTTCATCATACTTTACCTAAAGAATCATTTTTATATGCTATCCCTTATCATTTTTATACTGATTATTCTATTCGTAGATACGGCGCTCATGGAATTAATCATTTTTATATAACCAAAAAATCTTCTATTTTTTTAAAAAAACCTATTTTTAAATTAAATATTATTAGTTGTCATTTAGGTAGTGGCTCTTCTATTACTGCTATAGTAAATGGTAAATCAATAGATACATCTATGGGTTTAACTCCATTGGAAGGACTAGTTATGGGGACTCGATGTGGAGATATTGATCCATCTATTATTTTTTACATGGTTAAAGAATTAGGAATGTCTATTGATAAAGTACAAAAAATATTAACTGAAAATTCAGGAGTATTAGGAATTAGTTCTATTTCTAATGATTTTAGAAAATTAGAAGAAAAATATAATATTAATAAAAAAGCTAAATTATCAATTGATATATTTTGTCGTCGTATTTCTAAATATATTTGTGGGTATTCTTCATTAATGTATGGACGATTAGATGCTATTGTATTTACAGGTGGAATTGGAGAAAATTCTAGTTTAATTCGTTATAAAATAATAGATAAATTATCTTTAATAGGTTGTTTTTTAGATCTAGATAAGAATTTAGAAAATAATAAAAAAATTATGTTTATAAATTCTATTAAAAGTATACCTATACTAGTTATACCGGCTAATGAAAATCAAATTATAGCTAAAGAAACTTACGATTTAGTAAAAAAATCAATTTTATAAAAACAGAATATTAAAATTATTTTTTTAAAAATAATTTTTTTATATTATAAATCAGTATTTTTTTAAACCTTATTTTTAATAAATATTTTATGAAAAATTATTCAGAAAATTTTAAATTGTTTTTACAAAAAAAAGCTAGTTCAAATATCAAAAAAATTATTTTTCCAGAAGGTAATAATATTAAAATTATTAAATCTGCGTCTATAAGTAGTAAACTAAAAATAGCAAAGTGTATTTTATTAGGAAATAAAAAATATATTAAAGATACAGCAATACAAAATAATTTTTTTTTACATGAAAACATTAAGATAATTAATCCAGATAAAATTAGAAAATGTTATGTTGATCAATTATTTAAATTAAGAAAAGATAAAGGAGTTACTAGTCATAAAGATGCTTGTCGTTTACTAGATAGTAATATTATTTTATCTCTTATGATGCTTCATCAAGGTGATGTAGATGGTGTAGTAGCGGGAATTTCACATTCAACAGCTGATATTATTAGACCTACTTTTCAATTAATACAAAATAATTGTAGAGATCCATTTGTTTCTTCAGTTTTTTTAATGTTATTCCCAAAAAAAGTATTAGTATATGGTGACTGTGCAGTTAATCGATATCCAGATTCAAAAATGTTAGCTAAAATTGCAATACAATCTTCATATACAGCAGATTCTCTTGGTATTAAACCTAAAGTAGCTATGCTTTCATACTCTACTGGTATTTCAGGATCAGGTATTTCTGTAGATAAAATAAAAGATTCTATAGATATAGCAAAAAGTATTTATCCTGAATTATTAATTGATGGTCCTATTCAATATGATGCCGCTGTTTCTAAAAAAATAGCACGTATCAAATTACCACATTCAAAAGTAGCAGGTAAAGCTACAGTATTAATTTTTCCAGATTTAAATTCTGGAAATATTACATATAAGGCAGTGCAGAGATCATCAGGAATTATATCTATTGGTCCTATTTTACAGGGTTTATGTAAACCGGTTAATGATTTATCAAGAGGTGCGACAGTAGATGATATCATTTATACTACCGCTATGACTGCTATTCAGTCTTTTTAGAATATTTTAAATGACATTATAGCAATTCAAAATATATATAATAATGATTTATTTTCTGTAAAATTACTATAATAAATAATTTTTTTATTTAATATAGTAATTTTATGATTTTAAAGAATCATATGATAATTTTTGTAAACCAACTACTTTTTCTTTTTTAGTTGTTCTGATTAATATAACTCCTTGTGTGTTTCTTTTTAAGATTGCTATTTCAGAAACTCTAATTCTGACAAGAGTTCCGGCATTCGTTATCATCATTATTTGATTATTTTGATTAACCTGTATAGCTCCTATTACTACTCCATTTTTTTGGGTAACTCGAATTGAGATAACACCTTTAGTAGCGCGAGATTTAATGGGAAATTGATTTATTTTTGTTCTTTTCCCATATCCATTTTCAGTTACTATTAGTATATCATCTTTTTTATTTGGAACTAATAAAGATACTAATCGATCATTATTAATAATTTTAATTCCACATATACCAGAAGCAGTACGTCCCATTTTTCTTATGTTTTTTTCAGAAAACTGAACTACTTTTCCTTTAGAGGTAAATATTAATATATTATTTTCTCCGTTAGTTAATGAAACTCCGATTAGCTCATCATGTTTTCGTAAATTAATTGCAATAATTCCTGAATTCCTTGGTTTTTGAAATTGATTTAGTGGTGTTTTTTTTACAAAACCTAATGCTGTAGCCATAAATATATTTATGGATGATTTATATTGAGAAATAGGTAAAATTGCAGTAATTCTTTCTTTTTGCATAAGAGGTAATAAATTAATAATTGGACGTCCTCGTGCATGTCTGCTAGTTTCAGGTAATTGATATACTTTCATCCAGTATAATATACCTCTACTAGAGAAACATAGAATTGTATCGTGTGAGTTTGCTACTAATAAATTTGCTATATGATCTTCTTCTTTAGTTTTAGCTGCTGATTTTCCTTTTCCTCCTCTTCTTTGTGCGTTATAATCGGAAATTGGTTGATATTTTACATACCCTGAATATGATAATGTTACTACTACGCTTTCTTTTACTATTATATCTTCCATATTAATTTCTGATACTTTTTTGATTATTTTAGTTTTTCTATAGTCTGAAAATTGTTTTTTTATTTTTATTAATTCATTTTTAATAATAATTTTTAATTCTTTTGAATGAGAAAGTATTTTTTTTAAAAATAAATTTTTTTTATTTAAATCTCTATTTTCCTGACAAATTTTATTTTTTTCTAAGCTAGTAAGCTTATTTAGTTTAATATTTAAAATAGCATGTGCTTGTTTTTTACTAAAATTAAAATTTGTATAATTTTTTTTTAAACTATTTTTAACTTTTATAGTAGTTTTTCTTTTCCAGTGAATTTTTTTTAGATTTTTTATTGCATTTTTATTATTATGTGAACTTTTTATAACTTCAATAATCTTATCAATATTATCTAATGCTACAGAAAATCCTTCTAAAAGATGTATTCTTTTTGTATATTTTTTTAATTTAAATGCATATTTTCTAGTAATAATATTTTTTCTATGTTTAATAAATTCATTTATTATATTTTTTAAACTCATTTTTTTTGGTTGTCCAGATGATGATAACGCCACCATATTGATACCAAAAGATGTTTGTAAAGATGTTAGTGTATATAATTGATTAAGAACAACTTTAGTAATAAAATCTTTTTTTATTTCAATTACTATTCTCATACCATCTTTATCTGACTCATCTCGTATATTTGAGATACCATTAATTTTTTTTTCTTTTACTAAAATAGCTATTTTTTCAATTAATTTTGATTTATTAACTTGATAAGGTAATTCGTAGATAACAAGTGATTCTTTTTTGTTTTTTTGATTTATTTCTATCGAATATCTAGATCTAATTGATATTTTTCCTTTTCCTGTACGATAAGCTTCTTGAATACCAATCTTTCCGTAGATTATACCTGCTGTAGGAAAATCTGGACCTGGTATGTATTTCATAAGTTTTTTTAAAGAAATATCTGGATTATCTAAATATGCTATACATCCATTAATTACTTCTTTTAAATTATGCGGAGGAATATTTGTAGCCATACCTACAGCAATTCCAGAAGAACCATTAATTAATAAATTAGGAATTTTAGTAGGTAAAATTTCTGGTATTTTTTCTGTTCCATCATAATTTAAAACAAAATTTATTGTATTTTTTTTTAAATCACTTAACATTTCATGCGCTATTTTAGACATACGTATTTCAGTATATCTCATAGCAGCAGCAGAATCTCCGTCAATAGATCCAAAATTACCCTGCCCATCAATTAGCGTATATCTTAAAGAAAATGGTTGAGCCATTCGTACAATGGCATCATATACTGCAGAATCGCCATGAGGGTGATATTTTCCTATTACATCTCCTACAATTCTAGCAGATTTTTTATAAGGTTTGTTCCATTTATTGCCTAATATATTCATAGCAAACAATATTCTTCGGTGAACTGGTTTTAATCCATCTCTTACATCAGGTAAAGCTCGGCCTATTATTACAGACATAGCATAATCAAGATAAGATCTCTTTAACTCTTTTTCAATACTGACCTGTTTGATTTCTAGAGCAATGTCTTTCATAGATTTGTTATCTCAATGATATAATTTTATATTTAATATTTATTATTTAAATCATATTTTATGATTTAATAATTAGTTTTTTTATGTTTTTATTAATAAAATAGATAGTTTTATTTATTTAATATATAAATCAATATTAATTATTTGTGATTTTTTTATATTTTTTTATATATGTAAATATATATAATGATAGATAGTAATCATTATATATATTATAATTTTTTTTATTTTAAACGAAATAAATATTTTTAGTTCAATATAGTATAAATTATATGTATTTTTTAAAATATATTTTTATAAAATATTATATTTTATGAAAATTTTTAGATAAATATTTATTTATTCCTTTTGATGTTGCTTGAATTGTATCTTTCCCCGGAGTCCAGTTTGCTGGACAAACTTCACCAAATTTTTCATAAACTTGAAGTGCGTCAATTATTCGTATTATTTCTTTGATGTTACGCCCGATTGGAAGATCATTAATAGATTGATGTCTAATAATATTATTATTATCTATTAAGAATGATGCTCTTAATGCTATTTTTAATTCGTGATGTTCTATACCATATGATTTTTGTATACTTCTTTTTATATCTGATATCATAGGAAATTTTATTAAACCAATTCCGCCTGAGTCTGGTAATGTATTTCTCCATGCATTGTGTACATATACTGAATCAATAGATACGCCTATAATACATACTTCTCTATTTTTAAATTCATTATATAAATTATTAAATGCTATTAATTCCGACGGACATACAAAAGTAAAATCCATAGGCCAAAAAAATAAAATAGTTTTTTTTCCTTTTGAATATTCTTTGAGATTAAAATTATTAATTATTTGACCGTTTGGTAAAACAGCAGGCGCGATAAAATTAGGAGCTTGTTGAGATACTAAAACCATATTTATTTTTACCTCGATTAAATGGAATAAAATTATATTTATAATTAAGTATTCATAATTTATTTATGATATATTATATTATATCATATTTTTTATTATTATATTTTTATTTAAAAAAATGTTTTTTTTGATTTAAATTTTTATTTAATAATTAAATAAAATTATTTTTTATATGACAATATATTTAAATTAATTTTATTTTTAATTATGAAAATAGTAATTTTTGTTTTTTAATATTAATGAAGGTATAATATAATGGAAATTAATAAGAATATTTCATGGTCTAATTTATTTTCTATAGAAAAAAAAAAAAAATATTTTATTAATTTATTTAATGAAATTGAAAATATACAAAAATATACTGCAGTTTATCCTCCCAAGAAAATGATTTTTAATGCCTTTTTACTTACACCCTTATCAAATGTTAAAGTTGTAATTTTAGGTCAAGATCCTTATTGTCATGCAGGTCAAGCTCATGGATTATCATTTTCTGTTCCTAATAAAATTTTAACTCCACCTTCTTTAAAAAATATTTTTAAAGAATTACAAAATGATTTTTTATTTTATAAAAATAAAATGTTTAATTGTTTGGAACCTTGGGCAAAACAAGGAGTTTTATTATTAAACTCAATATTAACTGTTTCAGATAGTGCTCCTGGTTCTCACAGGAGAATAGGATGGGAAATTTTTACTAATCAAGTAATTAAATTCATTAATCACTTTTGTACAGGGGTAGTATTTTTGCTGTGGGGGTCTTTTTCTTTTTCTAAATATAATCTTATTAATCAAAAAAAACATTTTATATTAAAAGCCCCGCATCCATCTCCATTATCATGTTTTCGAGGTTTTTTTGGATGCAGACATTTTTCAAAAACAAATAAATTATTAAAATATAAAAAAAAACAACCAATTAATTGGTTTAAAAATATGATATATTAAATTATCTATTTTTTATATATAGATTTTTAATTTTGTATATATATATTTTATATTTTAACGGTTGCTTTATTAATAATTTGATCTTTAAAAATATATCCATTTTTTTTAATATTTTTAATAGTTGCATTATTTAATAGATTATTATCTATATTTTTTTCTTTTAACTTATGTATTTTAGGATTAAATATCACATTTACTTGATCTATCTTTTTTATACGCCATATTTTTAAATTCTTTTCAAATATATTTTTTGTTAATTGTATACCTTCTATTATTGTATTTTGTGTTAAATTTGAATTTTTAGATATTTTTATTAATTTATCAATTTTATTGATAATAGGAACAATAGATTTTAAAAATTTTTTAATTTGATTATTTTTAATTAAAGTAATTTCTTGTTTATTGTTTTTTTTTATATTATCTATATCAGCATAATATCTTAATTCTATATCTTTTTTTTTTTTTATTAAAGAAGAAATTTTTTCTTCTATTTTTTTAAATTTTTTTGTTTTTTTTTCTTGTTTTTTATCTTTAATATTGCTTTCTATTTCTTTATTTTTATAATCTTGAATTTTTTTTTTTTGCATTTTTTTCTCCAATAAATTGTTTTAATTAAAAAAATAATTAAATTTAATTATTTTCTTTAAATGAAATAATAAAAAAATTTAAATTATCAAAATAATTTTTTATTGAAAAAATATATAAATAATTATATTTTATTTATATTTTTTTTCATGTGATATATATTTAATTGAATTTTTTGTTAGATATTTTTGGAGCTGGCGGGATTCGAACCCGCGTCCAAAATAACTGAGATTATTGCTCTACATGTTTAGTTTATTTTTATTTGTTAAATAATACTCAATAAACAAAGTATTATTTTTTATCTTGGCTTTAAATATCACTATATTCTTTCAAGATTAATTGCATATAGCTATCTCTTTTTATATAACCTTTCAAAATATATCTATTCTTTTTAAAAGAGAAGAAAAAAAAGATTAGAAAGAAAGGGCTTTATCTAGTTTTTTAAGCTGCTAAAGCGTAAGTTTTATTTTTTGCTTTTATTTTAAATTGGTTTTTTATCGAGGCAAACCAACCCTCGACATGCAACAAAAATTTTTGTATATTTTGTCAAATCCATAATCAGCCCCATATATAAATTATATTATAATAGATTTATTTGATTTAAACAATATTATATATATATTTTTTTTTATTAATTTAAATTTTTGTTTTTGTTAACTTTTTTATTTTTATAAAATAAAAATATATTTTTTTTATTTTATTTTTTTTTATATATTATAACTTTAAAGAGTGATTTTAAAAATGAAAGACATTTTTAATAAAATAGAAAAACAGTTACAGAAAAATAGTATTATTATATATATGAAAGGGTCACCAGAGCATCCAAGTTGCGGTTTTTCAGCTCGAGCAGTACGAGCATTATCATATTGTACTTCTAATTTTTTTTACGTTGATGTTTTACAAAATAATGATATTCGTATAGCTCTACCCAAATATTCAAAATGGCCTACTTTTCCTCAGTTATGGATTAATAAACGTTTGATTGGAGGGTGTGATATTATTTTAGAAATGTTTCGTAGTGGAGAATTATTAAAATTAGTTCAAAACTGTCATGATAATATAAAACCTAGTATATAGATTTTCGATAATATTAAATATATTATATATTTATATCTCATCATTTTTTTTTCGATGAGATATATTTGGCGGCCAACCTCCAATTCTTTTCCATTTATTCACTATTTCACAAAAAAGACATGCTGTTTTCATAGTATCATATAAGGCGGAATGTGCTTGCATAGTATCAAATGAAATTCCTGCAATTTTACATGCTTTTGCTAAAACAGTTTGTCCAAAAATTAAACCACTAAGTGTAGCAGTATCAAATATAGTAAATGGATGAAAAGGATTTTTTTTTGTTTTTATTCTTTTAGCAGCAGCCATTAAAAAATTATGATCGAAATTTGCATTATGCGCTACTAATATTCCTTTTTTACATTTATTAATACTAATTTTTTTTTTTACTGATTTAAAGATATATTCTAATGCGTTTTTTTCACTAATCGCTCCTCTAAGAGGGTTAAATGGATCAATTTTATTAAATGCTACAGATTTTGCTTTTATAATAGAACCTTGAAAAGGTGTAATGTGAAAATGCAAGGTATCGTCTATTTGTAACCAACCAAATTCATTCATTTTTAATGTTACAACAGCAATTTCTAATAAAGCATCTGTTTTTGCATGAAATCCTGCACTTTCTATATCTAGAACAACAGGATAAAATCCTCTAAATCGATTATTTAGAGTAACTCGTAAATTTTGCTTTATAGACATATAAATCTCAATTTTAGTATTTAGTATGATAAATTATTTTTTTAATATAAGATAATAATTATTTCTTTAAAATAAATTAATATGTTTAAATAAAATAATTTTTTATATATATGTTATTATAATTTTATTTTTAATTTAATATTTATAATGTATATTAATATTATTATTGAGTATTAAATTTTTTTGAAAATAGTAATATATATAGTTTATAATTTTATTTTTATGTTTGAAAATTAAAATTTTATATAAAAGAATAAATTTTATTTCTTTTAATTGAAATTTATTTAATAAAAATATTAATTGTTATTTTTAATAAATAAAAGTTTATTTTTAATAAAAAATAAAAAGTGATTTTAAAATATTTTTTATTGCATATGTAATTTATATTATCATAATATAAAAATTAATTATTTTTTATTTTATATAATTTGATAATTATATTATATATATAATATAATTTTTTTTGTTAATAAATTATATAAATATTTTTTTTATTAATTAAAAACACATTTTAAAGTAGGTTTTTTTTGAAAAAAATAAAAATGATTGTAGGTTTAGGAAATTCTTTTCATAAATATTATGAAACAAGACATAATGTTGGTTTTTGGTTTGTTAATATGTTATCTGATTTTTATAAAAGTTCATTGAAATTAAAAAAAAGATTTTTAGGATTTATATCTTCTATTAAATTAAATAACAATAAGATTTATTTATTACGACCAAATCTTTTTATGAATTTAAATGGTAATTCAGTATATGCTTTATCATCTTTTTATAAAATTAAGTTATCTGAAATTTTAATAGTACGAGATGAATTAGATTTACTCCCCGGGGTATTGAAAATAAAGATAGGTAAATCTTATAATGGTCATAATGGAGTTAAAAGTATTATTAATACTTTTAAAAATAAAAGTACTTTTATGCAATTAAATATTGGTATTGGTCGACCAGAATTAAAAAAAAATATATCAAATTTTGTTTTAAGTAATCCCGGTATTATAGAAAAAAAAATGATTATAAAAGCAATTTTGGAATTTATTTTTTTGACTAAAGATAATATATATAAAAAAGATTTTTTAAAAAATAAAAAAATTGTTTTAAATAAATAAAGTTATTTTTGATTAATAAAATTTTTTATTTCACAGGTGTAAATTATTGTGGTATATAAATTTGGTATTATAGGTTTACCTAATGTAGGAAAATCAGCATTATTTAATAAAATAACGAAATTAAATATTCCATCAAAAAATTTTCCTTTTTGTACTATTAATCCTAATATAGGTATTGTTTCAGTGTTTGATGCTAGATTAGAAAAAATTGCTAATTGTGTATTATCAAAAAAAATTATTCCTAGTACTGTTACTTTAATTGATATTGCTGGTTTAGTAAAAGGCGCCTCTAAAGGGGAAGGTTTAGGAAATAAATTTTTGGATAAAATTAGAGAATGTAATGCTCTTATACATGTTATACGTTATTTCAAAGATACTAGTATTATTCATATATATAATGAAATTGATCCAGTTCGAGATATTGATATTATTAATACAGAATTAATGTTATCTGATTTAGATTTATGTGAAAAGATTATTAAAAGAAATTCGTTAGCTAAATTTACAAAAGATATTAATAAAAAAGTAATATTAAATTTAGTGAATCGCTGTATTTGTCAACTACAATCTGGTTTAGCCTTAAGAGATATTACATTTACTAAAGATGAATTTAAAAAACTAAAACAATATCAGTTTTTAACTTTAAAACCTATTATTTATATTATAAATACAGAATATAACATAGATATGAATTTTTTTTTAGATAAATTTTTTAAAAATAAAAATATTAATAAATCAATCATTTTTTCTATAATATTAAATGAAAATAATAATTTTAAGTTAAATTATGTTAATAATGAATTATCTAAAAAAAATATATTTTATATTGATTTTATTGATTGTAAAAAAATTATTAAAAAATTATGTGATATCTTACAACTAGAAACATTTTTTACAGCAGGTTCTAAAGAAGTTAGATCTTGGATTTTTAAGAAAGGAAAAACAGCGTTACAAACAGCTAAATTAATTCATACTGATTTTTCTAAAGGATTTATTAGAGCTCAAATAATTTCATATAATGATTTAATAAGATATTGTAGTATAAATAAAATTAGAAAATTAGGAAAAATACGTAGTGAAGGAAAAAAATATATTGTGCAAGATGGTGATATTATAAATTTTTTGTTTAATGTATAAATTATAGTAATATTTACTCTGTGGTTATTTAGAGAGGTGTATATTTTCCTCTCTAAATTTTAAGATTTATTAAATATTTTTTAATAAAAATTTTTTTAATTTTAAAAAATCTGGTTTCATGTTATGTGAAAAATTTTTTAAGTCTACTCTAGACTGTAAAGAATTTGGTAATTTTAATTTTATGCTTAATATTTTTTCTACAGTATTTTGAAATTTAGATGGATGAGCAGTTCCTAAAAATAAACCAAAATCTGTTTTTTGAATATGCTTTTTTAATACTTTATATGCTATAGCTGCATGTGGTTCTGATGTATATCCAATTTTATATAATTCTCGTATTGTTTGTATAGTTTCTGTATCAGATACACTTTCAGATTTTAAATCATTTAAATCCCATTTTTTTCTTTTGAATAACTCTTCTACTCTAGGCCAATTATTTGGTTGACTAATATCCATAGCGTTCGAAATAGTTGATATTGTACTCTTTGGTTTCCATTTTCCGTTTTTTAGAAACCTAGGTACGGTGTCATTTGAGTTAGTTGCAGCAATAAAAGATTTAATTGGCAATCCTAATGATTTTGCAATTAACCCGGCAGTTAAATTACCAAAGTTTCCACAAGGAATAGATATAACTATATCATTATGATATTTAGATGGAATTAATGAAAATGCTTCAAAATAATAACATATTTGAGCTAACAATCTACTAATATTAATTGAATTAGCTGAATTTAAACCAATCTTTTTTTTTAACTTTTTATCGTTAAAAGATTGTTTTACTAAATATTGACAATCATCAAAACTTCCATCAATAGCAATTGTATGTATGTTTTTTCCTAACGTGCAGAATAATATTTCTTGTAATTTACTAACTCTGCCTTTAGGATATAAAATAACAACCCGAATATTATTCATACGATAAAATGCATGAGCAACTGCAGCGCCAGTATCCCCTGAGGTAGCAGTTAATATTGTCATAATAGAATTTTTATTTTTCCAATATGAAAGCATTTGAGCCATAAATCTAGCTCCAAAATCTTTAAATGCTAATGTTGGTCCGTGAAATAATTCTAAACATGAAATATTTTTAGTAACAGGTACAATAATTGGTTTAGTAAATGAAAAAGCTATTTTAATTTGTTTTTTTAAATCTTTTAATGATATTTCATCTGAAATAAAATGTGATAATATATGTGTACTACGATCGATAAAATTCATTTTTATTAAATTTTCTAATGCTTTAGTATTAAATTTTGGTAAATATTTTGGAAAAAATAATCCTTGTTTTTTTCCTAACCCGTATTTAATAGCACTTAAGAAATTTACTTCTTCATTATTATCTTTTAAATTATATAATTTCATTTTCAAATCCTTATTTTTCTAGCTCCTAACTGATCAATTTTACAGATATAAACAAATCCTTTTTTATTTTTAATATAATTTTTTTCTAACCATTTTTTTACTTTACTTGCAATAGAAAAGTTTAGACATATTGAAAACAAAGTAGGCCCAGAACCTGAAATATTACATGTTGAAGCACCTAACTTAGTTACTGCATTTTTTATTTTTAAAAAATTTGGTATTAATGGAATTCGATAAGGCTCTGCAATAGTATCTATCATTACTCGAATTGCTAATTCTGATTTTTTAGTATATAAAGCATGTATAAAGGTAGATAAATTTCGACTATTTTTTATGCACTTTTCTTTATCATATGTTAATGGTAAAATATTTCGTGCTGTAGAAGTAGATAATGTAATACCAGGCCATGCAATTACCCAAAGCCAATCTTCAAATATAGGAAGTTTTTGTGTAATATGATATATATCATCCGTAATTAGTTGTAAACCACCTAAATAACATGGTGCAACATTATCATAATGTACACTTCCTGATATATTTCCTTCTAATTTTCCCATAATATCTACTAATTCTTTTTTTTTAAGATTAGTTTTATAGAATTGATTTAAAGCAAGTACACTAGCTACTATAGATGAAGCGCTAGATCCTAAACCAGAACCAATTGGCATATTTTTTTCGAGTGTAATAGATATTTGTATTTTTTTTTTTATTTTTTCATTAAACCAGTTCCATGCTTGCCATATAATATTTTTTTTTATATCTTTTGGTAATTGAGTAGAAAAATTTCCATGACAGTTGAATTGAAAAGCATCTGATGTTTGTATTGATATACAGTCACCTAGTAACGTGCCATCTATTGGCATAATAGCTGCTCCTAAAATATCAAAACCAACACCAACATTTCCAATAGAAGCGGGAGCATAAATTTTTATCATTATTTTAAACTCTTAAGATTATAATGCAATACGCAATAAATCAGAAAAAATACCCGATGCAGTTACACTATTTCCAGCCCCGTAACCACGTATTATTAAAGGAATTGGTTGATAATATTTTGTATAAAAAACAAATATATTTTCTCCATTTTTAATATAATATAATGGATTTTTATTATTTACAGATTTTATTTTTACGCTACATTTTCCATTGTTTTTTATCGTTCCAATAAATCTTAATACTTTTTTTTCTTTTTTAGCTTTTTTTGTTTTTTTAATAAATAAATTATCTATTTTTTTTAATTTAGATAAAAAAACTTTTTTATTATCTATTTTTTTAAAACAATCAGGTAAAATTTCTTCTATTTTAACATCAGAAAGCTCTAAAGAATATCCAAATTCTCTTGCTAGAATTAATAATTTTCTAGCTATATCAATTCCTGACAGATCATCTTTTGGATTTGGTTCTGTAAATCCTAATTCTTTAGCATTTTTTGTAGCTTCTGATAATGTTTTATTATCATCTAGCTCTCCAAATATGTATGACATTGAACCAGAAAGAATTCCTTGAAATTTAATTAAACGGTCACCTGAATCTATTAAATTTTTTAAATTCTGAATAATTGGTAAACCTGCTCCAACATGTGTTTCATAAAAAAATTTTTTATTATATTTATTAGATGTATTTCTTATTTTTATATATTCAGATAATTTTGATGAATTAGATTTTTTATTAGCTGTAATAATATGAAATCCAGATTTCATAATTAAATTATATTGATTAGCAATACTTTGGCTTGATGTACAATCAATTAAAATAGGAATTAAATAACCATTTTTTTTTGCTAAATTTAAAATATTTTTTAAATAAAAAATTTTGGTAGATTTTTTAAATTTATTAATCCATTTATTTGGTTTAATGTTTTTTTTGTTTACGATATATTTTTTAGAGTTTGCAATAAGATTAATATTTATTTGAATAAGTTTTTTTTTTAATATTTTACGCTGATTAAAAATTATTTTTAGTAGTTCTAATCCAACTCCCCCAATACCAATTAAGAAAATATTTATTGGTATTATTTTATTGATAATTAAATTATGAATTTTTTTTATTATTTTAATAATATTTTTATCTTTTAACACTATTGACAGTGATATATTTGATATATTATGTGATATAAATAATATTTTATTATTAAAACTATCTACAATTGAACAAATATTTTTTAAAATTACAGTGTTATGTTTTGTAATATTACTACTAATTATAGAAATAATACTTAGTTTTTTTAATAAAATAATTGGTTTTAATATTTTTTTTTGTATTTCTATACTAAAAATTTTTTCTAATTCATTTTTAATATTAATTGAGTGATTTTTTTGAAAATAAAAATTAATTCTGTTGTCTGATATAGATTGATTATATAAATATGTAATAATATTATTAGAAGATAAATATTTTGATAGTTTATATGAGATTTTTTCTATATTATAATTTTTTGATATAAATATATTTACTAAAATGATTTTATTTAAATATGTAATTCCTTTAATTTTTTTATCATTTTTTTTATTTTGATTACTAATTATAGTTCCCGAGTTTTGTATATTATTTGTATTTTTAATAATGCATGGTATATTATATTTTTTTAAAGGTTTTATAGAAGCAGGGTGAATTACTTTAGCTCCTAAATAAGCTAGTTCTAGTGTTTCTTGATATGTTATTTCTGATAATAAATGGGTATTTGATATTATATTAGGATCTCCTGTATATATTCCATTTACATCAGTCCAAATTTCACAGGTGTGAGAATTTGTACATATAGATAAAATTGTTGCAGAGTAATCAGACCCATTTCTTCCTAAAACAACAAGTTTTTTTAATTTATTTCCAGCTATAAACCCCGGCATAAGAATAATATTTATTTTTGAAAAATTTAATTTTTGAAAACGTTTTTTTGACTTATTTATATTTACTATAGCATTAAGATAATTACCAGTTGCTGCAATTAATTTAACTGGATTAATTACCATGATTTTGTTTTTTTTTATTTTTAATAATTCATTCATTAATTGGACAGAAATAATTTCTCCTATACTAATTATTTTGGCATATATATTATCTGGACATTTTGCTAATGATTGTATATTAGAAAATTTATTATACAATTTTTTATATTGTATAATTATTTTTTTTTGTGTTTTTTCTTTAGGATATTTATTTTCTAATAAATGTATATTTTTTATTAAATTAAAGAAAAAATTTTTAATAATATTTAGTTTTTTTATAGGAATAATATTTTTTTCTATACACTTTTTAATAGCATTTTCTAATTGATTAGTAATAGTAGCTGGAGCAGATAATACTACAGATATTTGATTATTTTTTATTTTATTAGTAATAATTGAGGATACTTGTATAAATTTTTCTGCATTTGCAAGTGATGTACCTCCAAATTTTAATGTTTTCATAAATGTAATCTCTTGTTAAAAAATTATTTAGATTTATTCTGTTGTTGATAGTATTAAATACTATATATAGAATATATTGATTAATAGTATATATTTATTAGAATATATATAAAATTTTGATTTTATTGTTATGAATGATATGAAAAATATTTAGAATATAAATATTTTTATTTGTAAATAATAATATTTATTATTATAAACATATTTATAGGTAAATTAATAAATTATATCATAATATTAATATTTTTTTTATTATTTTTTTTTATAAAATATTAAAAATTAAAGTTATATTTTTATTATAAAATTTATTTTTTCTAAAATAAAATATTTTATATATATAAAATATATTTTTTTTTGGTTTAATATATTTACAAAGATTTAATTTTGACTAATATTTATATTATTAATATATGTTTATCAATATATTTTTTTGAAAAATTTTAATATTATAATTATAATATAATTTTTATAGATTTTATTTATATATATATAAATATATATAATATATATTATTATTTTTTTTAAAAAAAAGTTTTTTTTTTATTCCAAAAAAATAAAATCTTTTTTAGTTCAATTTTATTTTCTATTTTTGATCTTAGTGTAGTTAATTCTAAAGCTTGAAAAAAATTATTATTTTGAATGATTTTTTTAATTTCGTATTTTTTTTTCATTTCTATATCTTTTTGCAAATTCCATATTTTTTTAATAATTAAAATAATATTTTTAGGAATACCAAGTAGAATTGAATATTTTTTTAAAATATAATTTACAGAAATAGAATATGCTTTAGAATATTTTAATTTTTTAGTATTTAATAGTATTTGTATTTTTTCTATTAGTGGATACCATAATAATGTAGCAAATAAAAAGGACGGATAACATATAAGTTTTCTATTAATAATAGAATCTATTTTTTTTAAACATTTTATAATAATATTTTTTAAAAATATTTTGTTTTTTTTACTAAGGGTATGAAATAAAAACGGTAGAAGAGGATATATTAAAGAATATTTTCTTAATCTTATATA
Source organism: Buchnera aphidicola (Cinara curtihirsuta) (assembly GCF_900698895.1). NCBI lineage: Bacteria > Pseudomonadati > Pseudomonadota > Gammaproteobacteria > Enterobacterales > Erwiniaceae > Buchnera > Buchnera aphidicola. The sequence goes on from NZ_LR217700.1 coordinate 151,365, forward strand.
AGTTAAATAACCATATCCAAAACAAAATAATTTTATAGATTCATTAAATAATCGCGCGGGTGGTATATTTTTTAGTAAATTTGAAAGTTTAATTATTGGTTCTGCAGTTTTTTTATCTATATGCATATGTAATCTTACTGAAAAACGAATTACTCGTAACATACGTACAGGATCTTCTCTATATCTTGTTTCAGCATCACCTATTAATCGTATTATTTTTAATTTTATATCTTTTATTCCTCCAACGTAATCTCTAATTCCAAAATCTTTTATACTATAATATAACGCATTGATTGTTAAATCTCTTCTATATACATCTTCTTCTATTTTTCCAAAAGTATTATCAAATAATAACATACCATTATTTATTTTTTTAGAATTAAAATATAATTTATTATTTTCTATATTATTATTTTTAGCTCTAAATGTTGATACTTCTATAATTTCGCTTTTAAATATTAAATGAGCAATAATAAATCGTCTTCCTATTAATCGACAATTTTTAAATAATTTTCTAATTTCATTTGGTTTAGCGTTAGTAGCAATATCAAAATCTTTAGGTTTTTTTCCTAATAATAAATCTCTAACTCCTCCTCCTACTAAATATGCTTCATAACCTGATTTATTTAATCTATATAATACTTTTATAGAATTTTTACTAATTTTTTTTTGAGATATATTATGATTTTTTTTTATAATATGATTCATATGTTAATATCTACTTTATTTTTATGTTTTTATATAGTTTTTTGAAATTAGTATAATTTTAATAAACGAAAAATAAATTTTATTTTCTATATCAGAAATAATATATATAATGTATATATATGAGATATATAATTTATTTTAATAATTTTTAATTTTTTAAATTATATACATAAATTAAATTTTTATAAAATATTTATTATTTAAAATTTTTTAATTAAATTTATTTAAATAAATATTAATATTCAAAAATATGTTATATTTTTATAAAAATAATATTTAGTAGATATTTTATACATAACATTTTTTTAATGCATATAAAATTTTTTTATGTATAGAAAATGCCATATTTTAGCATCTAATGTCAAGTAACATTGATATAACAAAAATTATTTATATAAATAAAAAGTGTATAAATAATATTTATATATAACCTTTTTATATTTTTATATCATTTTTATTAAATTATATATTTTAGGAAAAAGTAAATGAAGTTTGTTTTTGGTGTAGAATATGATGGAAGTATGTATTATGGTTGGCAAAAACAAAGATCAGTATTAACTTTACAAGAATGTGTAGAATCAGCTTTTTCAAAAATTGCTAATCATCAAGTAGATATAGTTTGTGCTGGGAGAACTGATCGCGGTGTACATGCTATTAAACAGATTGCTCATTTTAGTACTAATACTATACGTAGTAATACTGTTTGGTTAAAAGGTGTAAATTCTTTATTACCATATGATATAAAGATTTTATGGATAAAAGAAATTTCATCTAATTTTAATGCTAGATTTTCTGCTTTATCTCGTTCTTATAGATATATTATTTTAAATAAAAATAGACAATCTAGCTTTATGACAAAATATTATTTTTATGTAAAGGATATTTTAGATATACAAAAAATGCAATATAGTTCTAGTTTTTTACTTGGTCAACATGATTTTACTTCTTTTAAAAGTAGCGGTTGTCAATCTTTATCTTCTAATAGAAAAATAATTTCTTTGTTAGTATATAATATAAATGATTTTGTAATTATTGATATTACTGCTAATTCTTTTTTATATCATATGGTAAGAAATATAGTAGGTTGTTTAGTTTCTATAGGATTATCTAAACATAGTGCTGATTGGACTAAAATAGTTTTATATAATAAAGATATAAATAAAATTTATTCTACTGTCCCGCCTCATGGTCTATATTTTTTATCTGCTTCATATCCTAACTATTATTCTATATATTAGAAATATTTTTAATTAAAAATAAAAATTTTTTTATATTTTTATTAGTAAAATTATTTATTTTTTTTTATTAAATTTAATTAAATAAATATACTATATTTTTATTAAAAATTTATTTTTATTTTAAAATAAATATTTTTATATAAAAGTTTATTTTATTTATATAATAATAATATATTATATCATATCATGATATGATAGATAGTTTGATTAATTAAAATTTTTTTAAATAAATAAAATTTAAATATTTTTATAAATAAAAAAATTTTCTTTATATCATTTAATATAATTTTATTTCTATCATATTGTGAAAATTATATAATATAATTTTATTTTTTATTTTTATGAAAATTTTTAATAAATTAATGTTTTTATGAAAATATTTTTTTTAATTTTATATAAACTTTTTACATTTTGCATTAGTAAATATGAGATTTTAGTATGTTAAGTAAACTAATTAATAATTTTTTTCTTAGCCGAAATGAACGTGTTTTAAAAAAATTAAATGATCTTGTTATTAAAATAAATAGTTTAGAAAAAGATCTATTAAATTTATCAGATTATGAATTAAAAAAAAAAACACATGAATTTAAATTACGATTAAAAAATGGTGATACAATAGATTCATTGCTTCCCGAAGCTTTTTCTGTAATTCGTGAGTCTAGTAAAAGAATTTTTGGTATGCGACATTTTGATGTACAAATCTTAGGGGGAATTATTCTACATAAAAAGTGTATTGCCGAAATGCGTACAGGAGAAGGAAAAACACTGACTGCTACATTACCCGCTTATTTAAATGCACTTTTAGGTAAAGGGGTACATATAGTTACAATGAATGATTATCTTGCAAAAAGAGATGCAAATAAAAATCGTATTTTATTTGAGTTTTTAGGTTTAAGCGTTGGTATAAATATTTCAGGTATGTCACAAGAAGAGAAAAAAAAAGCATATTTAGCTGATATTACATATGGTACGAATCATGAATATGGTTTTGATTATTTACGTGATAATATGATTTTTTGTAATACAGAGAAAGTTCAAAGAAAATTATATTTTGCTTTGGTTGATGAAGTTGATTCTATTTTAATTGATGAAGCTCGCACACCATTAGTAATTTCAGGATCTATAGAAAATAGTAGTTCTTTATATAATCATATTAATTCTCTTGTTATATATTTAACACCAAAAAATAAAAAAAATTGTAATAAAATTTGTAAAACAGGTGATTTTTATATAGATTATAAACAACGTCAAGTTTATTTAACTGAAATAGGACTGGTCAAGGTAGAAAAATTATTAGTAAAACATAATTTTATATTAAAAAAAGAGTCATTATATTTATCTGAAAACATTTTTTTTATTCATCACGTGATTTTAGCATTAAAGGCACATTATCTTTTTTTAAAAGATATAGATTATATTATTCAAAATAAAAAAATAATTATTGTTGACGAACATACCGGAAGACTTATGTCAAGTAGACGCTGGTCTGATGGATTACATCAAGCAATAGAAGCAAAAGAAAATGTTTTTATACAAAATGATAATCAAACTTTAGCTACTATAACTTTACAAAATTATTTTCGTTTATATGTTAAATTATCAGGAATGACTGGTACAGCTGCAACAGAAGCTGTTGAATTTAATTCAATTTATAAATTAGATACTGTAGTTATTCCAACAAATAAACCAATGATTCGAAAAGATATGCCAGATTTAGTGTATCTTTCTAAACAAGATAAGATTAATGCAATTATTTCTGATATACGTAGTTGTGTTCGTCGAAAACAACCTGTATTAGTTGGAACAGTTTCTATTGAAAAATCTGAACAAATTTCTAAATTATTAAGTAAATTAAATATAAAACATAATGTTTTAAATGCTAAAATTCATTCTCAAGAAGCTCTTATTATATCTAAAGCAGGAGAACCTGGAGCAGTTACCATCGCGACTAATATGGCTGGAAGAGGAACAGATATTGTATTAGGAGGTATTTTAATAGATAATAGCAATGATAAAAGATATTTATTTAAAAAAAATAGTTTTATTTTAAAATTATGGAGAGATAAAAATAGATTAGTTGTTAAATCAGGAGGATTACATATTATTGGTACAGAAAGGCATGAATCTCGTAGGATTGATAATCAGTTAAGAGGGAGATCTGGAAGGCAAGGTGATCCAGGTTCATCAAGATTCTATTTATCACTAGATGATTCTTTAATGCGTCTTTTTGCTTCAAAAAGTGTTATTCATTTTATGAAAACAATTGGTATGAAAGAAGGCCAATCTATTGAGCATCCTTGGTTAAGTAAGTCTATTGAACAAGCACAAAAAAAAGTAGAAAATCAAAATTTTGATTCTAGAAAACAATTATTAGAATATGATGATATTATTAATGAACAACGTTCAGTCATATATAATGAAAGAAATAAATTAATTAACAAATCTAGTATTCATGATTATATTTTGTGTATTTTAAAAGATCGTATACATTATTGTATTAAACAATATATTTCAGGAAATACAATTAACCTTGATAGTTTTTTTTCTTTAGAACAAGAATTAAAAAATAATTTTTATTTTATTAAATCAATAAATAAGTTTTTAGAACATGATACTACTTTATATGAAAATGTTGATAAATTAATTGATTTAATTGTTACTACAATACAATTTAGTTATAATAATAATACATCTAGTGTTTTAAAAAAATACTCAAATATGATTGAAAAATCAGTAATGTTACAAATATTGGATATTTTTTGGACAGAACATTTAAATGCAGTAGATTCATTAAGACAAAGTGTTTATTTAAGAGGGTATGCTCAACAAGATCCACAACAAGAATATAAAAGAGAATCATTTTTTATGTTTCAATCAATGTTAGAATCAATAAAAAATAATGTAATTAAAACATTAATTAAAATTTTTTTTATAGACTTTGAAAAAGAGAAAAATATATATTTAAATTTTATTGATAATAAAGATTTTAATTCATTTCATTTATTAATTAGAAAATCTATTGAGATTATATAATTATAAAAAATATTTTTATTATTATCTAATATAATTAGATTACATTAATTATAATTTATAAATTTATTTTTTATTTAAAAAATATTAAATAAACTGAATTATATAATAAAAATATTAGAAGTAAATTTTTTAATAGATTTAATAATTATTTTTTTTATAAAATATATTTAATTATATATAATATATATTATATAAAATTTTTAAAATAAATAATTTGTATTTATAAAAAATTAAATTTTTTAAATGTCAAATATTTAATACTTTTAAAGGTTAGAAAAGTATGTCAAAAAATATTTTTAAAGATATTGATCCAACTGAAACTAAGGAATGGATAGATTCTATTAATGCAGTAATAAAAAGAGATGGTATTAACAGAGTTACTTTTTTAATAAATAAAATTTTAAAATTAAATATATTAAAAAATACTCATTTTTTAAAAAAAATGAATTTAGATTACATTAATACAATTCATGTAAATGATGAATATAAATATCCTGGCGATATTAAATTAGAAAAAAAAATTTGTTCAGTTATACGCTGGAATGCAATAATGATGGTTTTGCGTGCTTCTCGAAAAAATTTAGATTTAGGTGGACATATTTCTTCTTTTCAATCTTCTGCTATGATTTATGAAGTTTGTTTTAATCATTTTTTTCGTGCTCGTAATGATTATGATGGTGGTGATTTAGTTTATTTTCAAGGACATATATCTCCGGGTATTTATTCTAGAGCATTTGTAGAAGATCGCTTAACTGAAAAACAAATGGATAGTTTTAGACAAGAAACTGACGGGGGGGGATTGTCCTCCTATCCTCATCCTAAATTAATGCCAAATTTTTGGCAATTTCCAACTGTTTCTATGGGTTTAAGTGCTATATCAGCAATTTATCAAGCAAAATTTTTAAAATATTTAAATAATAGAAATTTAAAAAATACTTCAAAACAAACAGTTTATGTATTTTTAGGTGATGGAGAAATGGATGAGCCAGAATCCAAAGGAGCTATTACTATAGCAGCTCGAGAAAAATTAGATAATTTAATTTTTGTTATTAATTGTAATTTACAACGTTTAGACGGACCTGTAAATGGTAATGGAAAAATTATTAATGAATTAAGTGATATTTTTTTTGGAGCTGGGTGGTATGTTATTAAAGTAATTTGGGGTAGTAAATGGGATATCTTATTAGATAAAGATTATTCTGGTCATTTAAAAAAATTAATGAATGAAACTGTAGATGGAGATTATCAAACTTTTAAGTCAAAAAATGGTGCATATATTAGAAAACATTTTTTTGGTAAATACAAAGAAACAAAGAAATTAGTAGAGGATATGACGGATGATGATATTTGGAAGTTGAATAGAGGAGGACACGATTTTAAAAAAATATATTCTGCTTTTTGTTTAGCTAAATCTATAGTAGATAAACCAGTAGTTATTTTAGTGCATACAGTTAAAGGTTATGGTTTAGGTAATATTGCAGAAGGTAAAAATATTGCTCATCAAATAAAAAATTTAGATATTAAAGATATTTATCATTTAAAAAAACAATTAAATATTAAATTAGATTCAATTTCTATAGAAAAATTATCATATATAAAATTTGCTTCTAATTCCCCAGAATTTTTATATATACATAAACAAAGAAAAAAGTTAAAAGGTTATCTTCCTATACGTTTAAAAAATTCTTCTGAATTATTAAATATTCCAAAGTTAAATGATTTTAATTCTCTACTAGAAAAACAAACAAGACCCATTTCTACTACAATTACTTTTGTTCGAATTTTAAATATTCTTTTAAAAAATATTGATTTAAAGAATAGAATTGTACCTATTATAGCAGATGAGGCACGTACATTTGGTATGGAGGGTTTATTTCGTCAAGTTGGTATATATAATTATAAAGGACAAAAATATACACCAGCTGATAAAGATCAAATTTTTTATTATAGGGAAGATTCTAATGGTCAAATTTTGCAAGAAGGTATTAATGAATTAGGAGCTTGTGCCTCTTGGTTATCTGCTGCTACATCATATAGTACTAATAATTTTCCTATGATACCTTTTTATATTTATTATTCTATGTTTGGTTTTCAAAGAATAGGAGATTTTTTGTGGTCATGCGGTGATCAACAAGCTAGAGGTTTTTTAATTGGAGCAACTTCAGGTAGAAGCACATTAAATGGAGAAGGTTTACAACATGCTGATGGACATAGTCATGTTTTATCTTTAACTATACCTAATTGTATTTCTTATGATCCTACATATAGTTATGAATTAGCAATAATTATACAATCAGGTTTAAAGCGTATGTATGGAAAAAAACAAGAAAATATTTTTTATTATATTACTACAATGAATGAAAATTATAAAATGCCGAAAATACCTAAAAATGTAAAAAAAGGTATCTGTAAAGGAATTTATAAATTAGAAAGATATAAAGGTAAAAAAGGTCATGTTCAATTACTAGGATCTGGATCTATTTTGCGTTGTGTTAGAAAAGCTGCTAAAATATTACTATTAGAATATCAAATTGGTTCTGATGTATATAGTGTAACTTCATTTACTGAAATTGCAAGAAATGGTCAAGATTGTGTGCGTTGGAATATGTTAAATCCACTAAAGAAAAAGAAAAAAACGTATATTTCTTCAATTATGAATTTTTCTCCTGTTATTGCAGCTACTGATTATATGAAAATTTTTGCAGAACAAATTAGAGCATATATTCCTTCAAATATATTTCGGGTTTTAGGGTCAGATGGATATGGCAGATCAGATAGTCGTGAGAAATTACGTAATTTTTTTGAAATTAATGAATCTTTTATTGTTATTGCAGCATTAGATGCTTTGATTGAACAAGGAAATGTAGATTCAATGATACTTGATCAAGCTTTAAGTAAATTAAATATTGTTTCAAATAAACTTAATCCACGTTTAGCATAAAGAGGTGATATAGTGGACATAGAAGTTTGTGTTCCTGATATTGGGGTAGATTGTGTTGAAGTAGTTGAGATTTTTGTTAAAAAGGGAGAAGCGGTAGAAAAAGAAAGTAGTCTTATTTCTGTAGAGGGTCATAAATCTGTTTTAGAAATACCCTCTCCTTCTTCTGGAGTTATTAAGAAAATATTTGTTAAAGTAGGAGAGAAATTATTAATTAATCAATTAATTTTAGTTTTAGATAGTTTTAATCAAAGTAATATTTTAAAAGAAAATAATACAAGTAAATTTAAAAGAGATAGTTCAGATACTTTTGATTTATTAAAAAATAATGAATTATTAAATTTAAAAAATAATGATAATAAATCTATTAAATATACTTCTGCTTCTCCGAATATTCGTCGTTTTGCAAGAGAATTGAATATAAATTTATCACATATTAAAGGTAGTGGAAGAAAAGGTAGAATTATTTTGGAGGATCTACATAAATATAATTTATTAAAAAATAACAGCTTTCAAAATAAGAGTAATATTGAAAAAAATTTTGTAAATAATATAAATAATCAAAATAAACATGAAAATTTAACATCCATTCAAAGAATGTCTGGAAATAATTTATTAAATAACTGGAAAAATATTCCGCATGTTACTCAATTTGATGAAGCAGATATTACTGATCTGGAAAATTTTAGAAAATTATATAATTCTCATGTTTCTCAGAAAAGTATTTATAAAAAAATTTCACTTTTATCTTTTTTAGTTAAATCTGTTACATATGCTTTAATAAAATACCCGAGATTAAATAGTATTTTAGACGCTAGTAAAAAAAGTATTATTTTAAAAAAAGATATTAATATTGGTATAGCTGTAGATACAAAGGATGGTTTATTGGTTCCGGTTTTAAAAAATTTAAAATATAAAAGTATTAGTGAAATATCTATTGATATAAATAATATTGTAAAAAAAGCTAAAAATAATCAATTAAAAATTTCTGAAATGAGTGAGGGGAGTTTTACTATTTCAAGTTTAGGAGGAATTGGTGGTACTGGTTTTACTCCTATAATTAATGCTCCTGAGGTGGGAATACTTGGTATTTCTAAAGCTGTTTTAAAACCAATATGGAATAAAAAAAAATTTTATCCTCGTTTAATGCTTCCTTTTTCTTTATCGTATGATCATCGTGTAATTGATGGCGCAGAAGGTGTTTATTTTACAACTTTTTTAGGTTATATTTTATCTGATATTAGAAATTTATTAATTTAGTTTAGAAATTATATTAATTTTTGTTTTTTAATGTAAATTTTATTTATATTAAAAAAATTTATTTTTTATTAACAGAAGAGTATTTTTATGAAAAAAAAAATTTGTGTTAATGTAGCAGTAATTGGTGGTGGACCTGCTGGATATTCTGCTTCTTTTCGATGTTCTGATTTAGGGTTATCTACTATAATTATAGAAAAATATGGAATTTTAGGTGGAACCTGTTTAAATGTAGGTTGTATTCCATCAAAATCATTATTGCATTTAACTAATTTAATAAAAGAAATAAAAGAATTTTCTAAATATGGTATTAACATAGGTAATGATAATCCATTAGATATATCTCAAATTATGAAATGGAAGAATAATATTATTTTTAAATTAAATTCGGGCTTAGAAAGCATGGCTAAATATAGAAAAGTAGATATATTGCCTGGAATTGCAAATTTTTTAAGTAAAAATGAATTAGAAGTTGTATATAATAATTCTATTTATAATATTCAATTTGATTATGCAGTTATTGCTTCAGGATCTAGTCCAATAAAATTGAAAAATATAGATTATAAAGATGAACGTATTTGGAATTCTACTCAAGCTTTAAATTTTAAAACAATTCCTAAAAATTTATTAATTATTGGGTCGGGAATTATTGGTTTAGAAATGGCTTCTATTTTTAGTTCTTTTGGATCTAAGGTAGATTTAATTGATAATTCTGAAAGATTTTTTCCTATGATTGATCAAGATATGAGTGATATATTTCTTCAGTATACAAAAAAATATTTTAATATATATTTAAATACTTCGTTAATTAAGCTAAATTCTAATATAGATGGTATTACTATAAATACTAAAAAAAAAAATAATTTATTGATTAATAAAATATACGATAATGTATTAATCTCAATAGGTAGAAAAGCTAATACGAGTTGTTTAAATTTATCTTCTATTGGAGTTAAAACAAATAATTTAGGTTTTATTATAGTAGATAATCAGATGCGAACAAATATATCAAATATTTTTGCTATTGGTGATGTTTCAGGTCCTCCTATGCTTGCACATAAAGGAATACATGAAGCACATATAGTAGCTGAAGTCATTTCAGGTAAAAAATATTTTTTTGATCCTAAAGTTATCCCGTCTGTTGCTTATTGTGATCCTGAAATTTCCTGGACTGGAATTATGGAAGAAGAGGCAAATTTACAAAGAATTAATTGTCGATCAGCTATTGTGCCTTGGAAATTTTCTGGTAAAGCAATAAGTTCTAATTGTTCTGATAATGGTATTACAAAGTTAATTATTGACTCTGATAGTAATAGAATTATAGGAGGAATAATTATTGGTAGAAATGCTGGAGAATTATTATCTGAAATTAGTTTATCTATTGAAATGGGATGTGATATAGAAGACTTAGCTTTAACTATTCATTCTCATCCCACATTATCTGAATCTATTAATATAGCTGCTCAATTATTTAATGGTACAGCAACAGATATGATAAATAAAAAATAAATATTAATTTTATTAATTTAAAATATAAATAAATTTAATACTTAAATAATAAAAATAGATATATGTAATTTATTGAACTTTTATGTTATTTTTTTTGTGATATTTAATTTTTCTCTATTTTTATTAGAGAATAATTTCTTTTCTATTTTTAAAGAGCAGGTTATTTTCCTGCTCTACTTTAGTGGTTGGATTAAATAAAATATGTATTTTTTTAAGTATATAGTTTATTTTTTAGATAAATGTAATATTTGTTTTTATAAACTTTTATATGCTAAATGATAATCCGCATCCACAGGTTGTTTGAGCGTTTGGGTTAATAACTATGAATTTTGATCCTTCTAAATTTTCTATATAATCTATTTCTCCGCCATTTAAATATTGAAAACTAATTGGATCAATAATAATTTCTATACCAGATGTTACAATGTGTATATCATCATTTTTAATAAATTTTTCTAATTCAAATCCATATTGAAAACCACTACATCCACCTCCAGTTATATATATACGTAATTTTAGTTGTAAATTTTTTTTTATGACTAAAAGTTTTTTAATTCTGTTTATAGCTTTAACTGTTATATTTAATGGGTATATTGACATTTTTATATAAACTCTATTTTTACTAATTTATCAAAAAATTTTTAAATAAAAAATTTAATTAATATTATTAAAAATAATTTTTACTTTTTAAATATTATTAAGAATAATTTATTAATAAAATTATAGTTAATAATTTATATATAATTTTTTATATTATATTGTTTTGATATATTTTTTTATTAAAAATACTTTGTATATTTAATTTTTTTTTCTCAAAAATGCAGGAATATCTAAAAAATTTTTTTCATATTTTTTCATTGGTGTTACATCATGTAATGTATTTTTTTTTATGTTTTTTGTAACTCTATTTCTTTGTATTGATTGATTTCTATAGTCAACTAGCAATTCTTTAGAAGATTTATTTCTCATGAAAGATATTTCGGAACGTTTTTCCATTCCTATTCCGGTAGCTACTACTGTCACTCGTAAAGAATGATCCATTTGTGGATCTAATGATGTTCCAATAACAACAGTAGCATTATCAGAAGAAAACGCTCTAATAGTATTTCCTACAGTTTCAAATTCATCTAATCTTAAATCAAAACCTGCTGTAATATTTACCAATACTCCTCTAGCTCCTGAAAGATCAATATCTTCTAATAAAGGGCTTGATATAGCTATTTCAGATGCTTCTTCTGCTCTATTTTCACCCGAAGCAGATCCTGTTCCCATCATGGCATATCCCATTTCTGACATAACAGTTCTTACATCTGCAAAATCTACATTCATTAAACCCGGTCTAGTAATAAGTTCTGCTATTCCTTGTACTGCACCTTTTAGTACATCATTTGCAGCCCCGAAAGCATCTAATAATGATATCCCTCGTGTTAATACTTTTAATAATTTATCATTTGGAATTGTAATTAAAGAATCAACATATTTTGATAGTTCATTTAATCCTTGTTCAGCAAAATTCATTCTTTTTTTACCTTCAAAACTAAAAGGTTTAGTTACTACAGCTACAGTTAATATTCCTAATTCTTTAGCTACTTCAGCTACTACTGGAGCGGCTCCTGTTCCTGTTCCCCCCCCCATACCAGCTGCTATAAATACCATATCTGCTCCATCTAATGCAGATTTTAATGTTTCCTTGTCCTCTTCAGCAGAATTTTTTCCTACATCTGGATTTGCTCCAGCTCCTAGTCCTTTAGTTATATTATTTCCAATTTGTATTGTTTGTCCTACTGCTATTTTTCTTAATGCTTGTGCATCTGTATTTATAGCAAAGAATTCAACACCTTCTATTTTTTCACGAACCATATGTTCAACTGCATTACTTCCTCCTCCACCAACGCCAATAACTTTAATAACTGCATCATTACTTAATTCAGAAGGTTCAAACATAAAAAACTCCATAAAATAGAAATAATTATAATCATAATATTATTGATTAATATGTAATTATTTTGTTAACCAATCTTTCATTTGGTTAAGTAAATATTTTAAAAAACCATGTTTTTTTTTATTTGTTGAATAACATTGTTGATGTTTTTTTCCGTAATATAATAAACCAACAATTGTTGAATATTCAGGTTTAGAAAGATATTTTGGTATTTTATATATATTACAAGGTTTTTTGATTTTTATATTAACATTAAATATTTTTTTTGCACATTGTGATAAAGATTTAATTTTTGAAGAACCGCCAGTTAATACTATATTAGATAGTATTTGATTATTAATGTTTTTAATATTATTTTTTGAATATAATTTTAATATTTCATTTTTTACTAGATTAAATAATTCAATACATCTAGGTTCAATAACTTCAACTAGTGAATGATAATAGCAATTAATTATTTTTTCTCCTTTTTTATTAAAAATTTCTAAATTTTTACATGTGATTGAAATGTCTTCTATGGCATGGCCATATTTTTTTTTTATAAATTCTGCATCAGAATAGGATAAAGAAAAAGCATAAGCAATATCACGTGTAATAGTATTACCTGCGTAAGGAATAACAAAATTATGATATAATGATCCTTTTATATAAATACAAACATTCATATTTTCACCACCTATATCTATTAAACAAACATTAGTATTTTTTTCTTCTTCAGTTAAAACTGAAAAACTAGATGCTAGTCCTGTAAATATAGTTTTTTTTACATAAATTCCACATTTTTTAATAGCTTTTATAATATTTTTTTTGATACTTCTGTTGCATGTAATTAAATGTATATTTGCTTGTATTCGTATACCTGATAATCCAATTGGATTTTTTATTCCTGATTGTTTATCTATAGAAAATTCTTGTGGAATAATGTGTAAAATATTGTGATCATTGTTTATTTTAACAGATTTAGCTATTTCTATAACAGCATCTATATCTTTTTTTGTCACTTCTTTTTTTTTAATTGGTATAATTCCGATTTCGTTTTGACAATGAATTTCTTCATGTGATATAGTTAAATATGCAGAATAAATTTTATATTTAGCCATGGCTTCTGCTTCATGAATGGATTTATTAATACATTCTATTAATAATTCTAAATTATTAATTTTTCCTTTTTCTATTCCTAAAGCATTACATTCACCAAAACCAATTATATCTATTATACCATCTTGTAGAATTTCCCCTATTGAAACAATTATTTTTGTTGTTCCTATTTCTAATCCGACAATCATATTTTTTTTTGTTAAAAGGTTCATTTTATTTAATTACACTAGAGTTGTATAATAATACTTTTTTATTTTGATTTATTTATATAAATTTATATAAATTTATATAGTATTATATATTAATTTTTTTTTGAAATATTATAAAAAAATATAGACGTTATTTATTTTATTAGGTATATATTTTTATCTTTAAGTAGACATTATAATATTATTTATAGTTAAAATAAAATATATAATAGTATTGATTTATATAATTTTTTTATTTTTTAATTTTTAAATAAGAGATTAGAAAATTTAATATTATTAATAATATTTTATAATTGATTTTTAGAATATAAGAAAATATAAAAATTTATTTTTATTTAAATATATTAAATAGAGTGATTATTACTTTTTGATTGAGTGGTATATTTTATATATGATTTTATGTATTTTTTTATTTTTATATTTATATAATAATGTTTATTTTTTTAAAAGTATTTAAAAATTAAATTAATTATATTTGATAATAATATTTTTTATTAATTTTTTATAATTTAATAATATAAATTTTTTCAAATAAAAATATATTTTCATTAATTTATTAAATAGATTAATTTTTAATTTATTTAATTAATTGTTTGAATTTTTTATAAGTATATAATATAAAAATTATTATTTAATTTTTAAAAAATTCTTTATTTTTATATTTAAAAATTTTTTTTTAAAATAATGTTTATATATTTAATAATTTTTTTTACTTTTTTTTCTTTTTCTGATATTAAAATTATATCATATTTATTAGTTTGAGAAAAAATAAATTGTATAGCTTTTTCTATATTGTAAAAAATAAAAAATTTATTTTTTTTATAACTACCTCTTATTATATCTTTTATAATTAAATTTTTTTTTTTATACTGTGTATGGTTATTTATAAATATTACAAAATCAGAAAATTGTTCTACAATATTTCCTAGAATTTTTCTTTCACTAATATCTCTTATTTCTTCATATCCTAAAATACACCAAATTTTTTCATAATTATAATTTTTTAATGAATTTAATGTACGATATAATATTTGTGGTGAGTGAATATTATTTATAATAAATAATGGACTATTGTTTTTTTGAATTTTTTCCATTTTTCTATTTATAGGATTTAAGAATTGACTACTTTTTATTAAAATATTTAAAGAATAGTTTGCTGAAAGTAGATTTGCTAAAGATAAAAGTATATTATTAACATTAAAATCACTTAATAGTGAACTTTTTAAATTTCCTGATCCCCATGTTGAATTAAATAAAATTTTTGTATATGATGTATTATATATAATTTTTGTTGCATTAATCCAATATTTTGTATTGAAGATATTATCCGTTTTTAGTGTAGTAATAGAAATGATTTTTTTATTTTTAAGATTTTTTATCCAAAAATGCGTTATATTTTCATCTCCATTTAAAATAATTGTTTTTATTTTTTTTCTATTTAAAAAAGAAAATTTTATTTTTTCTTTTTGAAACATATTTTTTTGACCATCTAAATTATTATAATTTAAAGTTGTACATATTACTGATTCAAATTGTAAATCAGATATTTGCTTTTTAATTAAAAGATTAGAAGATAACTCTATAATAGAAGTATTTATTTTTTTTTTTACTAAATAATATAATTTTTTTTGAATTGAATTATTTAAATCTATATTATATATATTATACTTTGATTTATATATTTTTTTTTCTAAATTCTTAATTACACCAATTTTTTTATTAATTAACTGTTCCCACTGTGCAATTAAATTAGTTACAGTAGTTTTCCCGTATGTTCCAATAACCCCGATGAGTTTTAATTTTTTTTGTGGATAATTAAAAAATCTTTCATATATTTTATGAATATATTGATTTAATTTTTTAAAGTAAATAATTAGTGTATGGAATTGTGTTGATATACATAATCCGTGTTTATTTTTTTTAGTTTCATATAAAATTACATTTGCTTTTTGTTTAATTGCTTTTATGATATATTTTTTTTTTGATTTTTTTTTTTCTTGTAATATTATAAATAAATCACCGATTTTTATTTTTGAGATATAAAATCTAATATTACAAATTTTTTTATGTGGAACATTATTAACCCAAGGATTTAATAATTCTTGAATGTTATCTATTTTTTTTATCATAGTAAAATATTCTTTAATAGTTTTATATAGTATTATATATAATTTTTATTATAAAATTTTTATGTATTTAATAATAAATTTTATATTTAGTAAAATATATTATTAATTTTTTATTAAATTGTTAATTTATATATAAATTTATACTTTTTTTTTATTTATAAAATTTTTAAAAAAATAATTTTTATTTTTTTAAAAAATTTTAATCTGTTTTATATTATAAAATTTCTGCAATCCTTAGAATTGCACTACGTGATCTAGGATTTTTTTTTATTTCTATTTTACTAGGTTTGATTTTTTTTATGATTTTTATTTTCTTTTTATTATTATATTTTTTGATTTGTTTCTCGGTTATTGGTAATCCTTTTGGAATATTTTTTATGTTGCTATTTTTTTTGAAAAAATCTTTAATAATTCTACCTTCTATTGAGTGAAAACTAATAATAACTAATCTAGATTTTTTTTTTAGTATTTTTAATGACATATCTAATATTTTTTTTAATTCATCTATTTCTTGATTGATATAAATACGTATAGCTTGAAAAGTACGAGTGGCAGGATGTTTAAATTTATTTTTTCTTGGTATAGATTTTTTAATAATTTCTACCAAATCTAGGGTTCTCATAATAACTTTTTTTTTGTTTCTTTCTACAATAGAAAAAGAAATTTTCTTTGCATATTTTTCTTCTCCAAAATTTTGTAAAACATATTCAATTTCTTTTTGATTTGCTTTTTTCAACCATTTCCATGCAGGTATACCAATTTTATCGTTCATTCGCATATCTAATGGTCCATCTTTCATAAATGAAAAACCTCTTTTAGCTGTATTTATTTGTACAGAAGAAACTCCTAAATCTAACAAAATACCATTAATACATTTTTTATGATTATTTTTATTTAAATATTTTTTTATATCAGAAAAATTTCCATAATTGATAGAAAATCTTTTATCTACTATTTTTTTCCCCTTTTTTATTGCATAAGGATCTCTATCAATAGCATATAGTTTACCTAAATTACCTAAATTTTTTAATATTTCTAGAGAATGTCCACCACATCCAAATGTTCCATCAATATATGTTCCGTTTTTTTTTATTTTTAAAGAATTAATTGCTTCTTTTAGTAATACTGGTATATGAATCATAATTTATTTGATTTCTAAACCCGTGATTATACATTCTCTATAGCATTATTTTTTAAAAAATAAAAATATTTTTTTAAATATTAAATAGAAAATGTATAAATAGTTATAGTAAATTTTCTTATAATAAAATATTTTAATTAATTAAATATATTTGTGTTTATTATTTATTACAATTTATATTAATTACCCCAGATCGAGAAGATTCTATAATAATAAATGATTTTTTTGAGATATTTATAAATGAATCAATAATATGATTAGTTCCTGTAATTTGAATGATATATTTTTCTGAAAAACAATCAATAATATTACCTTGATAAATTTCTATTAATTGATTCATTTTATGAAGATTGTCAAAATCTTTTATTTGGATTTTTATTAATAAAATTTCTCTTTCTATATAATTTTTATTGGTTATTTCTATAACATTATAGACATCAATTAATTTTTGTAATTGTTTTTCAATTTGTTCAATAGTTTTTTTATTTCCCAATGTTTGAATAGTTAATTTTGATATTTTTTTATCTTCAGTAGGTGCTACAGTTAAACTATCGATATTGTAACCTCTTTGTGAAAATAGTCCTATTACTCTAGATAATGCTCCTGATTCATTTTCTAATAAAATTGATAAAATTCGACGCATAATTAAATTTATCCTATTTTTTCTAATATCATTTCATTCATCCCGCCATTTTTTATTTGCATAGGGTAAATATGTTCATTTGGATCAATGTGTACATCTACAAATACTAAAGAACCCGATTGAACTTTTTTTATAGCAATTTTTAATTTTTTTTTTATTTCATTTGGTTTTTTAATTGTTAAACCTGTATGTCCATATGATTTAGTTAATGCTATAAAATTAGGTAATGATTTCATGTATGAATGAGAATGTCTTCCAGAATAGATAATATCTTGCCATTGTTTAACCATTCCTAAAGATTTATTATTTAAATTTATTATCAATATTGCAAGATTATATTGTTTTGCAGTAGATAATTCCTGTATATTCATTTGTATGCTACCATCTCCAGTTATACAGATTACTAATTCTTTAGGATAAGCAATTTTAACTCCTAAAGCAGCTGGTAGTCCAAATCCCATAGTTCCTAACCCTCCTGAATTAATCCAATGACGAGGTTTATTAAACATATAATGTAATGCAGTAAACATTTGATGTTGTCCTACATCTGATGTTATATAAGCATTTCCTTTTGTTAATTTATATAATATTTTAATTAAAATTTGAGGTTTGATCATTTTTTCTTTTTCATTATAATGATTTTTTTTTATTTTTCTCCATTTATCAATTTTTTTCCACCATTTATGTAAGTATGATTTAGATCGATTTAATATTTTATTTTTGTTAATTATTTTTAACATTTTTTTTAGTATCTTTTTTGCATCTCCAATAATTGGAATATCTGCTATAATTGTTTTTGAAATAGAAGTAGGGTCAATATCAATATGTATTATTTTAGCATAAGGACAGTATTTTTTTACATTATTAGTTGTTCTATCATCAAATCTTACCCCAATTGCTAATATTGTGTCAGAATAATGCATTGCCATGTTAGCTTCATAGGTTCCATGCATTCCTAGCATAGATAAATTTTGTGAATGGTTACCAGGGAAGGATCCTAATGACATAAGGGACATAGTAACGGGTATATTAAGAATAGTTGCTAGAGTAAATAATTCAGTATGACTATTTGAATTAATAACTCCTCCTCCAGCATAAATTATTGGTTTTTTAGATTTTATTAAAATATTTAATGCATTTTCAATATATTTAAAATTATTTTTTTTTTCAGGTGTATAAGATTTAATATAAATATTATTAGGCCAAATATATTTTTTTTTTGTTTCTTGGTTTAAAATATTTTTTGGTAAATCAATTACTATAGGTCCAGGTCTTCCACTTGATGCTAATAAATATGATTTTTTAAAAATTAAAGGAATATCTTCAGTTTTTTTAACTAAAAAACTATGTTTAACAATTGGTCTAGAAATACCTATCATATCGCATTCTTGAAATGCATCAAATCCAATTAATTCAGAAGATACTTGTCCTGAAATGATAATTAATGGTATTGAATCCATATAAGCTGTTGCAATTCCCGTAATTGCATTTGTTGCTCCCGGACCAGAAGTTACTAATACTACTCCAATTTTTCCAGTACATCTTGCATATCCATCCGCCATATGGGTAGCGCCTTGCTCATGTCTTACTAATATATGTTTTATTTTTTTTTTACCTACAGTAAATATAGCATCATATATGTCTAATACTGCCCCTCCAGGATAACCGAATATTATATTAATTTTTAAATCTATTAATGATTGTATAACCATTTCAGCGCCTGATAATAATTTCATTTTTTAATAATCCTTATATAAAATTAGTTTTTATTTAAAAAATAAAATTTATAATGGTATTGAATAAGATACTAAATTAAAAATTAATTTTTAAATATAAAAATTATACTACAATTATATTTTTTAAAATAACATCCACTTAATTTAGTGGATATTATTTATTGATAATTTTCTTATATAATATATAATTTATATTATATATTACGTAGTAAGGTATTTATTTCTGTTTTTTCTAATGTTTTTTTATCAACTTTTTTAACAATTATAGCGCAATATAAATGTATATTGTTTTTATTAGATGGAAGTGTTCCCGGAACAACAACTGACCCGGAAGGAACTCGTCCATAAAATATTTCTCCTGTTTCTCGATCATAAATTTTAGTACTCTGACCAATATAAACTCCCATAGAAATTACTGAATTTTTTTCTATAATTACTCCTTCAACAATTTCGGAGCGAGCTCCAATAAAACAGTTATTTTCTATAATTGTTGGATTGTTTTGTAGGGGCTCTAAAACACCTCCTATTCCAACACCTCCTGATAAGTGTACATTAGAACCAATTTGTGCGCATGATCCAACTGTTGCCCAGGTATCAATCATAGTATTTTTTCCGATGTATGCTCCTATGTTGATAAAACTAGGCATTACTATTACATTTTTGTCAATAAATGATCCAAATCTAATTACTGCATTTGGAACTATTCGTACAGAATCTTTAATGAATTTTAATTTATTATAGTTTTTGTACTTTAATGGTATTTTATCATAAAAAACATTATTTGATGTTTCTATAATTTTATTATTATTAGAATATAAATATAATAGTACACATTTTTTTATCCATTGATGTGTAATCCATTTATTATTAATTTTTTCTGCAATTCTAATTTTACCAGAGTTTAAGAGTGAAATTGTACTTCTAATATCTTTTTTTTCCTTTTTTTTAATTATATATTTTTTTTCTTTTATTTTTTTTTGGAAAATTTTTTCTATTTTATTTTTTATTTTTATCATATTATTTAATAACCTATTATTTTTTATATATATTTTTATATGTTAATAAAAATTTTTGGTATTTTTTCTTTTTTTTGATGTGTTATTATTTCACATCCATTTTTAGTTACTAAAATAGTATGTTCATATTGTGCAGAAAAACCTCCGTCCTGTGTTTTTATTGTCCAACCATCATTCATACATTTTACATATGATGATTTTGTATTTACCATAGGTTCTATAGTAAAAGTCATTCCTTTCTTCATTTTTATATTATTTTTTTTATTATAAAAATGTAAAATATGTGGAAATTCATGAAATTTTTTTCCTATTCCGTGTCCGCAATATTCTTTTACAACTGAAAATTTATTTTTTTCTATATATTTTTGAATAATTTTTCCAATATTATTTATTTTGTTGTTTGGTTTTATACATTTTAATGATAAATATAGACTTTTTCTTGTTTTTTTACATAATATTTTATTTTTTTTATCTACTTTCCCTACAAAAAACATTTTTGATGCATCAGTATAGTAATCATTTTTAATAACTGATACATCTATATTAACTATATCGCCGTTTTTTAAGAATAATTTTCTATTAGGAATTCCATGACAAACTACATCATTTATTGATATACATATAGATTTAGGAAAATTATTATATCCTAAACATGCAGGTATAGCTTTTTTTTTAAGAGTTATGTAATTATGACAAATTTGATTTATATCTTCTGTTGAAATATCAGGTATTATATATGGTTTAATCATTTCTAAAACATTAGCTGTTATTTTTCCTGATATTCTCATTTGTTTAATATCAAATTCATTTTTTATTTTTTTTTTCATAAGTATATATTTTTTTTGTTTTATTTATAAATTATTTTATAGTATAAATTTTATATATTTTATATTGAATAATATTTCAATAAAAAATTTTATTTTTAAAAATGTAAAAAAACGATTTAATGAATATTAATATATTATGATATAATATATAGATATTAAAAATAATATATAATTAAATAATTTTTTATTTTTTTAGTAAAAAATATTTTTTTATAAAATAAATTTTTTATTTATATTAATTGTTTTATATATAAAAAATATTTTTTTATTATTAATAAAATTTTATTTTATTATGAATGATATTTTTATATTAACATATTTTTTTTTTATTTAAAAAATTATAGGAGTGTAATTATGAATATTAATTTAATGAAAAATATGATTAAAGCTGGCGTTCATTTTGGACATCAAACACGATATTGGAATCCAAAAATGAAACCTTTCATTTTTGGTGTAAAAAATAAAGTACATATTATTAATTTAGAAAAAACATTACCATTATTTAAATTAGCAATTGTAGCTTTAGAGAAAATTATTCATAATAATGGAAAAATTTTATTTGTAGGTACCAAACCTGCAGCTAGTTTAGCTATAAAATCAATTGCATTATCATGTCATCAATTTTATGTAAATCATCGTTGGTTAGGTGGAATGTTAACCAACTGGAAAACAGTTAGACAGTCTATTAGTAAATTAAAGGATTTAGAAAGACAATCAACTGACGGTACTTTTGATAAGTTAACAAAAAAAGAGGTTTTATTACGTATTAGATTATTAAATAAATTAGAAAATAGTTTAGGTGGAATTAAAAATATGGGTGGTTTACCAGATGCAATTTTTGTCATTGACACTACTTATGAACATATAGCAATTCAAGAAGCTAATCATTTAGGAATACCTATATTTGCTATTGTTGATACCAATTCTAGTCCTGAAGGTGTAAATTATATTATACCTGGAAATGATGATGCTATTCGATCGATTAATTTATATTTAAGTATATTGTCTGATGCTTTATCAAAATGTTATCGTGAAAAAAAAGAATCTAATATTTTAAAAAAAAGATTACAAGAACAATAATTAAATTATTTTATATACAATTATAATAATATTAACTGTTGGTAATATACAATGAAAATTTCAATACAACAAATAAAAGAATTAAGGATTAAAACAGGATCAGGATTTATGGAGTGTAAAACTGCTTTACAGAAATCTAATGGAGATATTAAAAGGGCAGTTGATTATTTGAGAACGTTAGGATTATATATAGCGAGTAGAAAAATATTACGTAAAACAAAATTTGGGCGTATATTTTTATATAAAGATAAAAATTATGGTGTTCTTTTAGAATTAAATTCAGAAACAGATTTTGTATCAAATAATGATGAATTTAAAAATTTTGGACAAGAAATTGTTAATTATGCAGGTATAAATAAAATTTTTAGTTTAAAATCTTTAAATGATATTTTTAATTTAAAAAAAATTTCTTTTATTTCTAAAGTTCGTGAAAATATAGTTATACGTAGAATACAGTATCTTACAGGAGGTGATTATATTGATTCATATATTCATCTAGGGAAAATTGGAGTTATCATATCTGGAAAAGTTTTATTAGAATCAATGAATAGGTATAAAGAATATTTTAAAAATATTTCTATGCATATCGCTGCTTCTTGTCCTTTGTATTTATCAGATCAAAATATTCCTAAAGAAATTTTAAAAAGGGAAAAAAATATTCAAAAAAAGATTGCTAAAAAAACTGGAAAAAATTCTCATGTATTAAAGTCTATTGTAAATGGTCGTATGAATAAATTTAAGGATAAAATTACATTACTACGTCAAAATTTTATTTTAGATCCTAAAATAAAAAT
This sequence comes from Buchnera aphidicola (Cinara curtihirsuta), assembly GCF_900698895.1. Taxonomy (NCBI): domain Bacteria; kingdom Pseudomonadati; phylum Pseudomonadota; class Gammaproteobacteria; order Enterobacterales; family Erwiniaceae; genus Buchnera; species Buchnera aphidicola. Next base: position 174,663 of record NZ_LR217700.1, read on the forward strand.
AAGTGATTTTTTAAGTAAAAATTCTATTTTTATTAATTCTTTTGTACGTTTTCAAGTAGGAGAACATTTATAAAATTATTATTATATTTAATAATATAAATATTTTACTTAAATTTTTATGAAATGTTTTTATATAACTTAATGGTAAAAATATAATATAGGTATTTATAATTTATTATGAAAAAAAAAATTAAATATAATCGGGTTTTATTGAAAATTAGCGGAGAATTTTTAAAAGGAAATGAAGAATGTAGTATAAATATTATATTTATTGAAAAATTAATTATACAAATAAAAAAATTATTAAGCTTAGGTGTTCAAATTGGATTAGTAATTGGTGGGGGAAATTTATTTAGAGGGTCTGATTTAGAAAAAATTGGAATGAGAAGAACAATATCAGATCAAATTGGAATGTTATCAACTGTAATTAATGGTTTATCTATATATGAATTAATGTATAAGAATAATATTAATACTAGAATTTTTTCATCTTCTAATTTAGAAGGAGTTTGTGAACGTTATAGATTAGATGAAGTTAATAAAGCTTTAGACGATGGTTATGTTGTGATTTTTTGTTTTGGTCTTGGTGTTCCTTTTTTTACTACTGATTCTGCTGCTTGTATATATGGAATTGAAATAAAAGCAGATATTTTTTTAAAAGGTACAAAAGTAAATGGAGTTTATTCATCTGATCCATTTATCAATCCACTTGCTACATTGTATAAAAAATTGAAATATAAAGAAGTTTTGCAAAAAAAAATAAAAATCATGGATGATACATCATTAATTTTAGCACAGGAACATAAATTGCCAATTATAGTTTTCAATATGTATAATCCTATAATTTTATATGATTTAATAATAGGTAAAGAAGGAATTGGAACTTTAATTTCAGTATGAAATATTAATAATTTTTTTATATTAGTAAGAGAATAATACTATGATAAATACAATACAAGAAAAAGTTTATATTAGAATGAATAAATGTTTTCTTTTATTTCAAAATGATTTAAATAAAATTCGTACAAACCATGTTACTACTTCATTATTAGATGATATTTTTATAGATTATTATGGTACATCTACACCTTTAAATCAGTTATCTAATATAATTATTGAAAATTATAATATATTAAAAATTACACTTTTTGATACTTCTATAAAGAATATTGTTGAAAAATCTATTATGAATTCTAAATTAGGATTAAATCCAATTTCTTCCGATTCTTGCATTAGAGTTCCTATCCCAAAACTAACAGAGTCAAGAAGAAAAGATTTAATTAAAATTATTAGAAATGATACAGAAAATGCTCGTATATTTATTAGAAATATAAGACGAGAAGCAAATGATCATATTAAATTTTTATTAAAGAAAAAAGAAATAACTCAAGATTTAGAGAAAAAAGCTAAAAAAAATATTCAAAAAAATACAAATTTATTTATTAAAAAAATAAATTCTATTTTATTAATGAAAGAAAAAGAATTATTAACTATTTGATTGAATTAAATATAATAAATTTTGATAACAAAATTGTTTATATTTAAAATTATAAGATTTATTAATTAATGTACTTAAATATTTTATATAGGAATATAGTAAAAAATGTTATTTAAAAAAATTTTTTTTATATATTTTTTATTTTTTTCTTTATCTGTTTCTGCAACTAAAATAAATAGTATTAGATATATTACAATACACGGGGTTCAAAATATATCTCCTGATAATATTATAAAAATTTTTTCATCTAATTCATTTAATGATAATAAATTAACTGATATATCTGATAAAATTAAATATTTATTTAATAAAAATATTTTTAATAAAATTAGTGCATCAAAGTTTAAAGATACATTAATTATTTTAGTAAAAGAATTTCCGTTTATTAATAAAATTAGTGTTTGTGGTAATAAAAATATTTCAGATCAGTATTTTATTGCATTACTTAAAAAATTTAATTTACAAGAAAAAAAATATTTTAATACTGTTAATTTTAAGAATTTTTTTTATTTTTTAAGAAAAAAATATGAAGAAAAAGGATATTTTAATATTCACTGTACGTTAATTAAAAAACAATTATCTAATAATAAATTACACTTAAAGATTATGATTCAGGAAGGACCTGTATCATCTGTATCAAATATTTTTATTAAAGGTAATAGTTTTTTTTTAAAAAAAAATTTATTAAAACACGCATCTACATATAACAATAGTCTTTTATGGAATTTTTTTTTATATCATACATACGATAGTTTTAAATTTAAAAAATCATTACATGATTTGTATAATTTTTATATAAATAATGGATACTATGATTTTAAAATTAATAAAATAAAAAAATATTTATCTAAAAATAGAAAAAATATTTATATAAAAATTAATCTTTATGAAGGAAAACAATATAAGATTAAAAAAATTTTTATGAATGAATTTAGTGAATTATATAATTATAAAAAAATATATAAGATTGTTCACGGTTTATTAAATACTTATTATAATAAACATGCTGTTAATCATATAAAAAATAAAGTTAAGAATAATTTTTTAAAATTAGGATTATTTAATTGTGATGTTTTTTTTCATTTTGATATTGATAAAAAAGATAAACAAGTATTTTTGTATTTTTTAGCTAATTTTAAAGAGACATATTTTATTAATAAAATTTATTATACAGGCAATGCTAATATACAAAATAATTTTATAAATAGTTTTATTAGAAAAGGTAAAGATAATTTTTTTGATATTAATGCTATTAAAAATTACTGTAGAAATTTATTTAATACTGGTTTATTTAGTAATATAAAAGTACTTGTAAATAAACAAGAAAATAGTAAAAATTTATTAAATATTTATCTTTTTTTTACAGAAAATAATAATACTAGAGATATAAATATATCTACTAATGTTGAAAAAGAAAGGGGGCTATTATTACGATTGCTTTTTATTGAAAAAAATTTAGTTGGAACTGGAACTGAATTATATGTTAAAATTTTAAAAAATTTTTCTGATACAGATATAAATATTTGTTCAATAAAAAGATTAGGATTATTAAAAAATTTTTTTTTAAAATCAGATGCTTTTTTAAATTCTTTTAAGAAAAAATATTTTGATTCAAATAGTCATATTAATAAAATATATGGTTTTTATACATCTATATATACGCCATTTATTAAGAATAAAAAATTTTCTATTTCTTGTGGATATGAAAAAATACAAGTATTAAATAATATTTTACATGTTTCTTTATTAGAATATTTATTATCACTTCCAAAAGATTTTTTCTTAAAATATAAAATAAATAATTTTTTTATTAATGATTTTTTTATTAAATATATATTTGATTTTAATAATATAAAAGAAAAAGGTTTTATTAAAATGGGTTTACATGCAAAATTTTTAGGTAAATTGATATTACCTTTTTCTGATAACTTTTATCATAAAATTTTTTTTAGTTTAAATCAGTATCTTCCTTTAGAAAGTATATATAATATTATGTTACATAATTATTTAGAATTTGGTTCTGTTTTTTCAATAGGTAAACATGTTACACCGTTTTATGAAAATTATAAATTTTATAAAAAAAAATTAAAAAGTGGTTTTAATGATAATTCTATTGGTCCTACAGCAATATATTATAAACGTAATATTGATAAACATTTTCATAATCAAGAAAAAGTAAAATCAAATTTTTTTCCTTCTACTGAATTTATAGGAGGAGATACGATTTTGCATGCTAATACTGAATTATTATTTCCACCTTTTGAAATATCAAAGAAATTTTTAAAATCATTTCAAAGCGGAATATTTATAGATGCAGTTAATATTTGGAATACTCAATGGAAAAATAGAACTTTTTTATATTCTATTAAAAATTCTTTAAAATTTAGTGATCCTGGACAAGTTCATTTATCTCTCGGGACATTTTTTTGTCTTGATTCTTTTTTTGGCCCTATAACTTTTACATTTGCACTTCCTTTGCATCCATATGATATTTATAATCATTGTGTAAATAGATTTAGTGTTGATTTAAAATAAAGTTATATTTAGTAGAAAATTTTTTATAAATTTTTTTTATATAAGAGATATTATTATGAAAGATATGAAAGATTTAAAATATATTTTAAATATAAATGATATTTTAAAAATTTTACCACATCGTTTTCCCTTTTTATTAATTGATAAAATATTAGATTATAAAAAGAAAAAATATATACATACTTTAAAAAATATTACTGCTAATGATTTTTTTTTTTTCGGTCATTTTCCAGAAAAATTTATTTTTCCTGGTGTTTTAATTATAGAATCAATTGCTCAATCTAGTAGTGTTCTTCTTTTTTATTATAAAAATAATGTTAAAAAAAGTAAAAAAACATGTTGTTTAGCTGGAGTAAATAATACTACTTTTATTCATCCAGTATATCCGGGTGATCAAATGATTGTAGAAGTATTTTTTAAAAGAAAATTATTAGAGGTTTATTTTTTTTATGGTGTTGTTTTAGTTAATAATATTATAGTATGTAAATCTACTATTTCATTATCTTTTTTATAACAACTATTTTTTATAAAATTGAATATTTATATAATTTAGATATTTATCTAAAATTAAAACTATTAGGATAGTAAATATTTATTTGAATAATTATTTATTAATCTTTAATCTTGAATTAAAAATATATTTTAATTAAATAATTAATTTTAATGAAATTTTTAAATATATTAATTATTTTATGAAATATATATTTTTTTATATTTATATTTTTACTAAAATTATAATATACAACTATTTTATTTAAATATTTATTTTGTATTTAATTTTTATTATTATTTTTAGGTTAAATAAAGACGTGAAAAATTTTGTACATATTAGAGTGCACAGTGATTATTCTATGATAGATGGAATTATTAAACCAGAAAAGTTAATAGAATGTGCTAAAAAAATAAATATGCAATCATTAGGAATATCTGATTTAAATAATTTACATGGAGTTATTAAATTTTATTCTTCTGCTTTTAAAGTAGGTATTAAGCCTATTATTGGTATAGATATTATTGTTTTATCAAATATTATTACTGATTTTAAATTTAATTTAACTTTATTAGCTAAAAATAATTATGGTTATAAAAATATTATTGAATTATTATCTGAGTCATATCAATTAGGATATGATGATAATTCTGGATTAATAATAAATATAGATAATTTATTAAAATTTAGAAAGGGTTTATTAATTTTATCAGGAGGTATGAAAGGAGATGTTGGTCAATGCATATTAAATAATGATATAAATTCATTACATCACTGTATTTTATTTTATAAAAAATATTTTCCAAATAACTATTATTTAGAAATTTCTCGATTGGGTAAAATTAGAGAAGAAGAATATATTGAATATGTTAAATATATTTCTTATAGGTATTCTTTACCAGTTATTGCTACTAATGAAGTTGTTTTTTTAAAAAGAAATGATTTTAAAGTTCATAAAATAAAAGTAGCTATTTATAAGAAAAAAACTATTACTGATCCAAAATTTATATATGAATACACTAAAAATCAGTTTTTAAAAAGTCAAAATGAAATGATTAATATGTTTTATGATTTTCCTGAATCAATTATAAACACTGTTGAACTTTCAAAACGTTGTAATGTAATTATACCTTCTGGGTCTTATTTTTTACCGGTATTTCCTACAGGATCTATAGATCTTTATCAGTTTTTTGTAAAAAAGGCTAAACAAGGATTAAATTTGCGTTTAATAAGTATATTTCCAGATAAATCTCAAAGATTAATTAATAAAAAAATATATTTTTCTAGATTAAAACATGAATTATATATTATAAAAAAAATGGGATTTGTTAGTTATTTTCTTGTTGTTATGGAATTTATTCAATGGGCTAAAAATAATGATATACCAGTAGGTCCTGGTAGAGGTTCCGGTTCTGGTTCTTTAGTATCTTTTTCTTTGAATATTACAGAGGTAGATCCTTTACAATTTGATTTATTATTTGAGCGTTTTTTAAATCCTGATCGTGTTTCTTTGCCAGATTTTGATGTTGATTTTTGCATGGAAAAAAGAGATTTAGTAATCGATCATGTATCAGAAAAATATGGACGCAATTCTGTTTCTCAAATTATTACTTTTGGAACAATGGCAGCTAAAGCAGTTGTTAGAGATGTAGGTAGAGTTCTTGGTTATCCTTATGGTTTAATAAATAAAATTTCTAAATTAATTCCTTTAGATCCTAAAATGAATTTAAAAAAAGCATTTTCTATTCAAAAAGAATTAATGGATTTATATGATCATAATAATGATATTAAAATATTAATTGATATAGCTAAGAAATTAGAGGGAGTAATACGTAATATTGGAAAACATGCAGGAGGTGTTGTTATTTCTCCTACAAAAATTTCTGATTTTGTACCTATATTATGTGATTCTAAGGGAGAAAATCAAGTTACACAGTTTGATAAAAATGATCTTGAATTTATAGGTCTAGTTAAGTTTGATTTTTTAGGTTTAAAAACATTAACTATGATTCAAATGATCATTAACATTATTAATACGCGAAATAAATATAAAAAAAAAAAGTTTATTCTTAATCAAATTAATTTAAAAGATAAAAAAAGTTTTTTATTATTAAATAAATCTGAAACAACAGCTGTATTTCAATTAGAATCTATGGGTATGAGAAATTTAATTAAACGATTAAAACCATCTTCTTTTGAAGATATCGTTGCTCTTGTTGCTTTATATCGTCCAGGTCCTTTACAATCAGGTATGGTGGATAATTTTATAAATCGTAAACATGGAAAAGAAATAATTTCGTATCCAGATTATAGATGGCAGCATAAATTATTAAGACCTATATTAAAATCGACATATGGGATAATTTTATATCAAGAGCAAGTTATGCAAATTTCTCAAGCGTTATCTAGATTCACTCCCAGTGAAGCAGATATTTTAAGAAGAGCTATGGCAAAAAAAAATCCTATAGAAATGAATAATCAACGTAACTTATTTCAATTAGGCGCTTCAAAAAATTCTATTTGTTTAAATTTGTCAAAAAATATTTTTAATTTATTAGAAAAATTTTCTGCTTATGGTTTTAATAAATCACACTCAGTTACTTATGCATTATTAGCTTATCAAACATTATGGTTAAAGGCAAACTATTCTTCTGAATTTATGGCTTCTGCTATGACATTAGATATGATGAATACTAATAAAATAGTTAATTTAGTTCATGATGCTCGTAGAATGAAATTAATTATTATTCCTCCAAATGTAAATATTAGTAATTATCATTTTACTGTTAATAAAAAGAAAGAAATAGTATATGGTTTAGGAGCAATAAAAGGGTTAGGAAAATCATCTATTGATATTATTCTTAGTGAAAGAAAAAAAAATAATAATTTATTTACTGATTTTTTAGATTTTTGTATGCGTTTACATTTAAAAAAAATAACACGACATGTTTTTGAAATTTTAGTTATGTCGGGTGCGTGTGATTGTTTTAACGTATGTCGTGTTGAATTATTTAATAACATTGAATATACAATAAAAATTGTGAAGCAAAAAATTTTGTCTATTTATTCGAAACAAAATGATTTATTTAAATTAAATGATTTTATATTAAAAGAAGTATTAATACAAAATAATAACAAGAAAAAAACAGTAAACGAAATAAATTTTTATAATTTTATTTCAAAAATATTAAAATGGGAAAGAAAAATTTTAGGTTTTTATCTTACTTTTCACCCTGTTAAGAATTTTTTAAAAGAAATGTACTATTATACTAGCGGAATAAGATTATATGATTGTATATTACAAAATAAAAATAGTAATATTATACTTTCAGGTATGATTTTTTCTATTAAATTGTCATTTACTAAAAATAAAGATAAATTTTATATTATTACTTTAGAAGATTCATATAGTCGTTTAGATGTTTTTTTCTTTGATAATTATAACAATTTATTAGATAAAGAATATTATAAAAAAAATATGATTGTTGTAATTATAGGAAAATTATCATTTGATTCTTTTAGTAATAGATCAAGGGTATTAGTGAATAAAATATATAATATTGAAAAATTTCGAGCTAATAAAATACATATTATAAAGGTATATATTAAAAATAATTATATAAATAATAAAAATATATTTAATTATTTATATGATTATTTAACAAATAGAGTTAATAAAGGAACTGTTTTTTTAAAATTTATCCAACCTGAAAAACATAATATACAACATAAGTTGTTTAATATAAAATACATGATATATCCTGATAATGATTTTTTAAATTATTTAAAAATATTTAAAAAAAATATAATAATTAAATTAAATTTTTTTAAGTAAATATTTAATATAAAAAATCTTATTAAACATTTTTAAAAATTTTTTATATATATAAAAATTAATAATTATTTATTTAAATATATTTTTATATATATTTTATTTAAGTTTACAAAAAATTATTTTATTTTTTTATCTATAAATGCAATTATATCAGAAATAAGAATTCTTTTTTTGAAATAGTTTTTTCTTGAATAAAATTCAATTTCTTTAGATTTTATTGTTTTATAACTAATAATAATTCCATAAGGAATACCAATTAAATTCATATCAGCAAACATTTTTCCTATATTTTCTTTTCTATCATCAAATAAAACATCAATTTTTTTATTTATTAATTTTTTGTAGATTAATTTTGCTGTTTTTTTTATTTCATTATTTTTATGCATATTAATTGGAATAATAAATATTTGAAAAGGAGCTATACATTTAGGCCAGATAATTCCATCTTTATCATAATTTTGTTCTATAATTGATGATATAATTCTATTAATTCCTATTCCATAACAACCCATATTTAGTAATTTTTTATTGTTGTGTTGATCTTGAAGTATAAAATTTATGTTTTTAGAATATTTTTTCCCAATTTGAAAAATATGACCAATTTCTATACTATTTTTTTTTTTTAATATTTCTTTTTTTGTATTGTAATAAAAAACTTTATTAATATTTTGTATATTAACAATTTTATTAAAAATAATTTTTTTATTCCATAAAATAGGTATAAAATTTAAATGTGATGGGTTTCTTTTTAATATAAAATATGGCATTTTTATTATTTTAGAATCTGCTAAAATAAATATTTTTTTATTAAAATAAAATTTTTTATCATTAGTTAATTTATATGATAAAATTGTTTTTTTAGATTTTATAAATTTTAAAGGATATTCTAATATATTTATACTTTGTAAGTCTTTTACATTTAAAGGATCATTTTTACGCATTAATAATACAGCTAAATTATATTTTGATTGATTTATTTTTGTTTTTATTAAATAAATTTTTATTTTGTTTTTTTGAATATTAAATTGGTTATTATGTACTGCATAGTTAGATTTTTTGGAAAAAATAATTTTATCTTCTCCAATTCTAGATATAGCATGAAATTCATGTGATACAGATCCTCCCATAATTTTTGAATTTGTTTTAACAATTTTAAAATGCAGTTTTAATTTTTTAAATATTTTTATATAGATTTTTTTCATTTTTTCATACGTTTTTTTTAATGATTTTTTATTAATATGAAAAGAATAAGCGTCTTTCATAAGAAATTCTATAGATCTTATTACCCCGAATCTTGGTCTTATTTCATCTCTAAATTTTTTTTGTATTTGATAGAAAACAATAGGTAATTGTTTATATGATTGAATTTCTTGAGAAAAAATATAATTTATAGCTTCTTCATTAGTAGGACTTAATATACATTTTTTTTTTCTACGATCGATAATATTAATTAATTCTTCTCCATATAATTTAGTTCTTCCGCTTTGGTCCCATAATTTTTTGGGTTGTATAATAGGTATACAAATCTCCATATATCCATATTGATCCATTATATTTGAAATTATATTTATAATTTTTTTTATAATTCTTTGTCCCGTTGGTAACCATGTATATATTCCTGCAGATAACATACGGATCATTCCAGATCTTAACATCAATTGATGACTTATAGATTCTGTCTTTTTCGGTGTTTCTTTAATGGTTGCAAGTAAATATTTTGTAGTGTACATATATAGTATCCAGAATATAAAATAGATAATTAAATTTTATTTATAATAAATACATAGATTAATTAAATTTTTATTTAATATGAATTTATTAATAGACAATTATTATTTAATATATTTTTTTGACTAAGTATTATCTTATATATTTTATATAAAAATAACCATAAAAATAATTAATAATAGTTGTATTTTTTTATAATTACAAAAATTTATGATAATTAAAAAAATAATTTTAATAAAGTAAATAATATAATTTATTTTTATAAATTATAAATATAATTTTTTTTATTCTTCTTTTTTATTGTTTAGATTTTTTATTTAAAATTTTAAATAAATAAAATATTATTTTTTTATGTTTTACAGTATATTAATTTTTAAATATAATTTATAAAAAATAAATAATTTAATTTTATTTTAAATTAAATAAATATAATTGTGTTATTAATAATTTTTTCACAAAAAATAATCAATAGATTTTTAAATAGGTATAATTTATGAATTATAACTTAAATGAAGATAAAACTGAAGATGCAACTCCATATAAAATTGAAAAATATAAGAAAAATGGAGAAATAAAATATTCATATGATTTAAACTCTTTTTTTATATTATTATTTTTTTTCTTTTTTATATTTATAAATAAAAAAATAATTTTTTTATATTTTTTAAAATTATTTATATCTAGTTTAACTTTTCAAAATAATATAATCGATAAACATCACAGATTATTTATTTTCTTATTACAACATATAAAAAATTTTATTTTATTTTTTTCAATATTATTTTTTGGAATATTTTTTATATTAATTTTTTCACCTATTTTAATTTATGGAGAAACAGTAAGAATAAAATTTATTAAAATTAATTTAAATTTTATAGATGTTATAAATAATTTAAAAAAAAAAAAATTTCAAATATAGTTACTGATTTTTGTTTAACTTTATCAAAATTAATAATAATTGTTTTAATTTCTCTTTATTATATATGGAATAATTTTTTAAAAATAAATCAATTTAACTCTTATTCACTATTATATAGCGTGTTCTGTGGTTTTTTTTTTATTTTTAAGTTTGTTCGTATTTTAATTTTATTTGTTTTTTTTATAGCTGTTATAGATGCAATTTTACAATATTTTCAATATTTAAATAATTTGCGTATGACTATTCAAGAAGTAAAAGATGAATATAAGGAATTAGAAGGAAATCCTTTAATTAAACAAAAAATTCGAATGTTAACTCAACAATTATCAAAAAAATATTCTATTTTTAAGTTAAAAAAATCTGATGTAATTATTTTTAATTCTATAAATTGTGCAGTTGCAATACATTATGATATAAAAAATATGTCTTTACCTAAAGTATTATTTAAAGGAACTGGATATTTATCTATAAAAATTATAGAAGTTGCAAAAAGGAATAACGTTCCTATATTTATTTCTAGTGATTTAGCTATATATTTATATAATAATTCTTCTATTGGAGATTATATTCCTAGTAATTTATATATATCTATTGCAAAAATTTTAGCATGGGCTTGGCAATTAAAATATTGGAGAAAATACGGCGGTATATATCCAGTTAAGCCTATTATATTTTTTGATAATTAGTAAGTTATTTTTAGGAGAAAAATTGTTGATAAATAAAATATTTTTTTTATTTCATAGTTTTAAAAAAATTAATAATAATATATTAAGTTCTTTATTTGCTCCATTACTGATATTAATTATTTTATGTATGTTTGTTTTACCTCTTCCTTCTTTTATTTTAGATTTATTTTTTACTTTAAATATTGCTATTTCTATAATTGTTTTGATTGTTGCTTTATTTACTACAAAAACTTTAGATTTTTCTTCTTTTCCTTCTGTAATATTATTTTCAACATTATTACGATTGTCATTAAATATTGCTTCTACACGAATTATTTTATTAAACGGTCATATTGGTTCTTTTTCTGCTGGACATGTTATTGAATCATTTGGTTTTTTTTTAATTAGTGGAAATTTTTTTATTGGTATTATTATTTTTATTATTTTAGTTATTATAAATTTTTTAGTAATTACTAAAGGTTCTGGAAGAATCGCAGAAGTTGGAGCTAGATTTATTTTAGATGCAATGCCTGGAAAACAAATGGCTATAGATGCTGATTTAAATGCTGGTATTATTTCTGAAAAAGAAGCAAAAAAAAGACGAATAAATGTACATAGAGAAGCTGATTTTTATGGTTCTATGGATGGAGCAAGTAAATTTATTCGGGGGGATGCTATTGCTGGAATTATAATAATGATAGTAAATATTGTAGGTGGTTTAATAATAGGAATTTCTCAACACAATATGATTTTTTTACAAGCAGCTAAAATATACAGCATTTTAACTATTGGAGATGGTTTAGTTTCTCAAATTCCTTCTTTAATTATATCAATTGCTTCGGGTGTTATTTTAACCCGAGTTGGTTCTGAAAAAATTAATATTAGTGAACAAATAATTAGTCAAGTATTTAACAATCCTCAAGTAATTTTTTTTAGTGGAATTATTTTTTTTATATTTAGTTTAATTCCAGGTATGCCAAATTTTATTTTTCTATTTTTTACAATTAATTTGTTTATATTATCATGGTATATATATAGTCAGCAGTGTATCAAAAAGAATTTTTATAAAAAATCTGTTTCTCAAGAAAGAAAAATATTAAATTTAACTTGGAATGATATTCAATTTGAATCCTTGATTACTTTAGAGTTAAGTTCTGTTTTTTTAGAATCTGTTTATAAAAATAAATATAATAATTTATTACAAGATTTATATCAATTAAGAAAAAATATTGCTCAGGATTTTGGTTTTTTATTACCTGAAATTAACTTAATTCATAATCATAAGTTAGAAAACGGAATATATAAAATATTAATAAAAGGAGTAGAAATTAGTTCAAGTCAAGTTTATTTAGATAAATTTTTAGTTATAGATAAATCTAATAATATTATTAAAATTCCAGGTATAAAAGTAATAGAACCTGTTTTTAACCTTCCTTCATTATGGATTGATTCTGATTTTAAAAAAGATATATTAAAAAATAAACTAGTAATTATAGATCCTATTACTGTTATTATTACACATTTTGATAAAATTCTTAGAAAAAAATTACATGAGTTATTTGGCTTTCAAGAAACTCAGCAATTAATAGATCGTATATCACAAAATTATCCAAAATTAATTAATTATTTGATACCTAATATAATTTCAGTAACTGTTTTACAAAATATTTTACAAAATTTATTAAAAGATGATATATCAATTAAAGACATTAGAACTATTTTAGAAACTTTAATAAAGCATGGTTCTAGTTTAAAAAATGATATAGAAAAATTAACTGATATTGTTCGTATTTCATTACGAAATTTTATTACTCAAAAATTTTTTTTAAAAAATAAAAATATTAATGTCATTGGATTAAGCTCTAATATTGAAAAAATATTACTAAAATTTGTTAATGACAAAGATCATGTTTTAGAACCTACTTTTTCTGAAAAATTAATTAAACAAACTCAATTGTCTGTTTCTCTTCAAAAAAAAGATAATTTACCAATTGTTCTATTAGTTCTTCCTGAATTACGTGTTCTCTTATCAAAATTATTTACTCTTAATATTCCTGATTTAACAGTATTATCGTTTTTAGAAATTGCTGAAGATCGATTTATAAAATTTATTCATATTATTGGTAAATAAAAAAACTAGTTTGTAAAAATAAAATTTTTTTACATTATTTTTACTGTATTTATTCCTAATAAATATAAACCTTGTTTAATAATTCTCGCTGTTAAAATAGACAATTTTATTCTACTTATCTTAATGTGTTGCTCTTTTACAGATAAAACAGGACAGTTTTCATAAAAGTTTGAAAATTTTCCAGCTATATCGTATAAATAGTTACACATTAAATGAGGAGTTCCGTTTTTTTCTAAAATAAATATAATTTCTTCAAACTGCAAAATTGTTAATATTAATTGTCTTTCAAAATTTGTAAATATTTTTATATGATATAGATTAGTATTAAAATCTGATTTATTATTTTTAATAATTGACTGAATGCGAGTATATGCATATTGTATATAAGGAGCGGTATTCCCATTTAATGATAGTATTTGTTTCCAGTCAAATTGATAATCAGACATTCTATTTTTAGATAAATCAAAATATTTTATAGCACCTATACCAATATTTTCTGATATTTTTTTTATTTTATTTTCACTGATATTTTTGTTTTTTTTATTAATCAATTTTTTTGCTTTTAAAATACTTTTATTTAATAAATCTATTAATTTAATTGTTTTTCCTTCACGTGTTTTAAAAGGTTTATTATTTTTACATAAAATCATTCCAAAAGAATGATGTTCCAGTGATGTTTTTTCTGTTACATATTTTGCTTTTTTAGCTATATTCCATACTTGTAATAAATGTTGTTTTTGTCTACTATCAGTGTAGTAAATAATTCGATCAGCTTTTAATACATTACATCTATATTTTATACAAGCAAGATCTATAGTAGTATATAAAAATGCTCCATCTTTTTTTTGTATAATTACTCCCATATTTTTACCTAATCGATTTTTAAATTCCTTTAAATAAACAATAACTGATCCATTATAATTAACTGCTATTTTTTTATTTTTTAAATCAGAAATAATTTCCGGTAACATATAATTATAAAAACTTTCTCCTCTAATATCACTATTTTTAAGTAAAACATTGAGTTTTTTATATATTAAATTGTTTTTCTTTATAGTTAATTTAACTAATTTACTCCATATTTTTATACATTTTTTATCTTTATTTTGTAATTTCACTACATTTTTTTTTGTTTCTTTTATGAAATTTTGGTCTTTCTTATATAATGAATATGCTTTTTTATAAAATTTTTCAAAATTATCAATAGATTTATATGATTTTAATTTTAATTGAGTAATTAATATTCCAAACTGTGTCCCCCAATCACCAATATGGTTTTGTCTAATAACTTTATTTCCTAAAAATTTCATTACTCGAGCTGTTACATCTCCTAATATAGTAGATCTTAAATGTCCAACATGCATTTCTTTTGCCATATTTGGTGAAGAATAGTCAATAATTACTATTTTTTTTTTTTTTATAGGGATATTAAAATTTTTTGAATTATACATTTTATTTATATATTTACACAACCAATTATTTCTTAGTTTTATATTAATAAACCCCTGTTTAGGAGCAAATATTTTTTTAAACATATTATATTTTTTCATATGATTGGAAATTTTTATTGATAATTCATGTGGAGATAATAACATTTTTTTTTTAAATTTAATAATTCCATTTATTTGATAATCAATTTCATTATTTTTGGTATTTTTTCGTATAATAGGATCAAAATTTTTAGGAGTTCCATATTTTATACATATCTTTTTTATTTTTTTTGTTAAAAATATTTGAATATTCATATATTTACCTTTTTAATTATAAAATATTAATTTATGTATATTTTTAATATAATCATTGTAAATTATATAAAAATTATTATATAATAATTAATTAAAGTTGTAAAAATATATATATCTTTATTTAATTTTTTAAATATATATAATTTTTGTAAATAATTTTTTTTAAAAAAAATTATTTTTATAAAAATTAAATTGATTAGTTTAATTAATTAATAATATAAATTGTTAATAATATAATAATTTTTTTTAAATTGAAAAAATATGTTGACTTTTTTTCAAAAAACGATAATATAGATCTTGTAACAAAAATGTTCTTTAAAAAAATATTTCAGAAAATTTATGTGGGCACATGAAAATTAAATATTCAGATACAAATTATTCATTATTAATTTTAATTAAAAAAAATTAATTTTGTAGTAAAAAGGTTATACGTAAATGAAGAGTTTGATCATGGCTCAGATTGAACGCTGGCGGCAAGCCTAACACATGCAAGTCGTGCGGCATCGGAAAAATATTTATATTTTTGCCGGCGAGCGGCGAACGGGTGAGTAATATCTGGGGATCTACCTAAATGAGGGGGACAACCATTGGAAACGATGGCTAATACCGCGTAATGTTGAGAAACTAAAGTAGGGGATCTTCTATTTTTAATTAAAAGAAGACCTTGCGCGTTTAGATGAACCCAGATGAGATTAGCTTGATGGTAAGGTAAAGGCTTACCATGGCAACGATCTCTAGCTGGTCTGAGAGGATGACCAGCCACACTGGAACTGAGACACGGTCCAGACTCCTACGGGAGGCAGCAGTGGGGAATATTGCACAATGGGCGAAAGCCTGATGCAGCTATGCCGCGTGTATGAAGAAGGCCTTCGGGTTGTAAAGTACTTTCGTCAGGAAAGAAAGTAATAGTGCTAATATCATTATTAATTGACGTTACCTGAAAAAGAAGCACCGGCTAACTCCGTGCCAGCAGCCGCGGTAATACGGGGGGTGCGAGCGTTAATCAGAATTACTGGGCGTAAAGAGCGCGTAGGCGGTTATTTAAGTCAGATGTGAAATCCCTGGGCTTAACCTAGGAACTGCATTTGAAACTGAATAGCTAGAGTTTCGTAGAGGGAGGTAGAATTCTAGGTGTAGCGGTGAAATGCGTAGATATCTGGAGGAATACCTGTGGCGAAAGCGACCTCCTGGATGAAAACTGACGCTGAGGTGCGAAAGCATGGGGAGCAAACAGGATTAGATACCCTGGTAGTCCATGCTGTAAACGATGTCAACTTAGAGGTTGTATCCGTAGAGAAATGACTTCTGAAGCTAACGCATTAAGTTGACCGCCTGGGGAGTACGGTCGCAAGGCTAAAACTCAAATGAATTGACGGGGGCCCGCACAAGCGGTGGAGCATGTGGTTTAATTCGATGCAACGCGAAGAACCTTACCTGGTCTTGACATCCATAGAATTTTATAGAAATATAAAAGTGCTCTCGAGAACTATGAGACAGGTGCTGCATGGCTGTCGTCAGCTCGTGTTGTGAAATGTTGGGTTAAGTCCCGCAACGAGCGCAACCCTTATCTTTTGTTACCATCAGTTCGGCTGGGGACTCAAGAGAGACTGCCGGTTATAAACCGGAGGAAGGTGGGGACGACGTCAAGTCATCATGGCCCTTACGACCAGGGCTACACACGTGCTACAATGGTACATACAAAGAGAAGCAGCTCTGCAAAGATAAGCAAACCTCATAAAGTGTATCGTAGTCCGGACTGGAGTCTGCAACTCGACTCCACGAAGTCGGAATCGCTAGTAATCGTGAATCAGAATGTCACGGTGAATACGTTCCCGGGCCTTGTACACACCGCCCGTCACACCATGGGAGTGAGTTGCAAAAGAAGCAGGTTTCCTAACCATATTTTTGGAGGGCGCCTACCACTTTGTGGTTCATAACTGGGGTGAAGTCGTAACAAGGTAACCGTAGGGGAACCTGCGGTTGGATCACCTCCTTAAAATAAAAAATATTTAATTGGATTGTGCCCACATAAATTTTTTGATTTATAGTAAAACAGGCTTGTAGCTCAGCCGGTTAGAGCACACCCCTGATAAGGGTGAGGTCGGTGGTTCAAATCCACTCAGGCCTACCATTTAAAAAAAGGGGCTATAGCTCAGCTGGGAGAGCGCCTGCTTTGCACGCAGGAGGTCAGCGGTTCAATCCCGCTTAGCTCCAATATTTTTATTTCACTTCTATTAATTTCATTTATTTATTTTATAAATAATTTTTCATTTTAAAAACTTTAATAATTTAATTTTTTATAAATTATATATATAAAATTTATCTGAATTAATCTATTTTAAATATTTTTAAATATGAGTTATATACATAAAGATAGAAAGGTAATACTAGATATAGAAACAACAGGTATGAATAAACATGGTTGTTTATATCTTAATCATAAAATTATTGAAATAGGTATAATTGAGGTAATTAATAGAAATTATACTGGAAAATATCTACATTTTTATTTAAATCCTAATAGAAAAATAGATAAAGAAGCATATAAAATTCATGGAATTTCTGAAAGTTTTTTATTAGATAAACCAACTTTTAAAGAAAAGTATATAGATATTTTAAAATTTATAAAAAAATCAGAAATTATAGTACATAATGCAATATTTGATATTAGTTTTTTAGATTATGAATTTAGAAATTTAAATTGTGGAATTAAAAAAATTAGTAAATTTTGTACTATTACAGATACTTTATTAATTGCAAGAAAAATATTTCCTGGAAAAAAAAATAGTTTAGATGCTTTATGTAAAAGATATAAAATAATTAATATTAATAGAGAATTACATAGTGCATTATTAGATGCTAAAATATTAATGAAATTATATTTATATATGACAAGTAAACAAGAAAAAATTAAATTTAATTTAAAAAATTTATATTCAATAAATTTACCTTTTTTAAAAAAAAGTACAGTATTTCAACCGTCAAAAATTTTATTTGCAAATAATTTAGAAAATAAAAAACATAAAAAATATATAAATATAATTAAAAAAAATTTTTCAAATTAATAGTTATTTATTTTTTTTCTTGACTATAATAATAAATAAATATAAAATTTGTATTTTAATAAATTAAATATTGGTGCGGTAGTTCAGTTGGTTAGAATATCGGCCTGTCACGCCGGGGGTCACGGGTTCGAATCCCGTCCGCACCGTAAAATTATTTTTTTATGTATATTTTTTTATTTATTTTTTTATAAATAATATTTTTTTATATAAAAAATTTGGAAATATAATTATGAATTGTAATGATATTATTGGTAATTCATCTTCAAATGTAAAAAATAATACTTTATTAAATAAAGATGTAATAATTGATAAAAAATTATTAAAGAAAAGTAAATTAAAATTATTAAATTTAAAAAAAGATATTTTAAACACATCTCTTATATACAAAGATAAAGTATTAAAAATTAAAAATAGATTACAAAAAAAAATTTATAATACATATAATTTTTTTTTAGAGAAAGATTTTTTATTAGTTTTACCTATTATTGATAGTATTGAAGCTACTATTAATGTATTAGATAATTCTAATGATAATAATTCTAAGATTTATGTGGTATTAAAAGATATTCAAAAAAAATTTTTATATGTATTTAAAAAATATGGTATTTCAATTATTAACTCTATTAATACCCCCTTCAATCCTGATTTTCATCAAGCAATATCAATTGATTTTTCTGGAAAATATAAAAATAATTTTATTTCATCCATTATTCAAAAAGGATATTCATTAAATAATAGATTATTAAGACCTGCATTAGTATCTGTATCACAAATCAAAAAAAATTAAACTATATATTATTTATTAATATTTTTTATAACTTTTATATTATTAATTACAATATTAAATACTTATTTATATAAGGAAAAAATATTTGAATATTAATAGAAAAAAAAAAATAACAAAAAAAAAAACATTTTTAAATAAAAAAGCTAAATATAATTTTCATATAAAAAAAACTATTATTTCTGGAATTATTTTAAAAGGATGGGAAGTAAAATCAATTAGATTAGGTTTTGTTCAAATTACTGAAGGACATATTTATATTAAAAAAAATGAAGCTTATTTAAGTGGAGTATATTTTCAACCATTATTAAATACATCTGATTTTATCAGCTGTCAATCAAATCGTATTAGAAAGTTATTATTAAAAAAAAAAGAAATTCACGATTTATATATTTATAGTAAAAGAAAAGGATATACAATTATTCCTATAAAATTATTTTGGAGTAGATCTTGGTGTAAAGTTAAAATAGGAATTGTAAAAGGTAAATCTATTCAAGATAAAAGATTAGATAAAAAAAACAATTCATGGAAGATTGAACAATCTACTATATTTAAACGTATATCTATAAATAAATAGTATAATAGTAAATATTTTTATGAAATGGGATTTTGTTAGAATGAAATTAATAGATAATTATTGGATGAAAATAGCATTAAATCAAGCATATAAGGGAGAAAAAAGAGGGGAAATTCCAATTGGTGCTGTTTTAGTAAAAAATAACTATCTTATTAGTTCATCTTATAATTCTTGTGTTTCTTTATTTGATTCCAGCGCTCATTCTGAAATTTTAGTTATTAGAAAAGGAGGAAAAGAACTAAAAAATTATAGATTATATAATACTGTTTTATATGTAACACATGAACCTTGTTTTATGTGTTCTGCAGCTATTATAAATTCTAGAATATGTAGAGTAGTATATGGTTCTTATAGTACAAAGAAACATGATTTTTCATACTTTATGAATTTATTATATATTAATAATATTAAGCATCATATAAAAGATATTAAATCTGGTGTTCTATTATATGAATGCTCAAATTTATTAAAAAATTTTTTTAAAAAAAAAAGATAAATTAAATTTATATTAAAAATAATTATTTTTTTATTTATTTTTCTAGTATAACAACAGATTGTACATATTTACTAGAATCAGTAATACTTAAAAAAATTTTTTTAGTTTTTAACTTTTTTAAAATTATGCCGGCGTAACCAAATATATTCAATTTTGGTTTACCATATATATTATGTATAATTTCACAATTTTTTAAAAAATTTTTTTTATATATACCAACCCCAATTGCTTTGGCTGCTGCTTCTTTTGCTGTAAATCTTGTAGCTAAAAATTTATCTTTATAGTTTGTATTTTTATATTCATATAATTCTTTTTCTGATAAAATTTTGTTAGGTATTTTAATACCATAACGAAAAATTAATTTTTTGAATCTTTTAACATTTATTAAATCTATTCCAATACTTATTATTGACATTTTATTTCCTATTAAAATATAAAAAATTACCTTATTTTTACATTAATATTTAAATATATTTTTTTTTTTAATAATTTTTCTATTTGATATTTTGATTGTATTTTACATTTTTTTATTTTTACCCCCTTTTTTCCTATAATAATTTTTTTATGTCGTATATTTTTAATAAAAATTAAACTTGAAATAATATATTTATTTTTTATATTTTGATAAAAATCTGTAATAAATATAGTAAATGAATATACTAATTCTTGATTTAAAAGATTAATTAATGTTTCTCTTATTATTTCAGAAACTAAAAATTTTTTTTTACAAGTAGTTTTTTGATTATATAAATATTTATGATTTGATATTGGTATTTTTTTTTTTATATAAATTAATAAATTATTTAAATATATATTTTTTCTTGCTGAAATTAAAAAAATTTCTTTATTATAAATTAATTTATTAATTTTAGAAATAAATGGTAATAATAATTGTTTATTATATATAAGATCAATTTTATTGATTACCATTATGTAATTATTGTTATTTTTTTTAATATATCTTAAAAGTTCATTTTCTTCTTGAGTCCAAATAAAACTATTAATTAAGAAAATTATTATATTTGTTTCATTTATAAGATTAAAAGTGTCTCTTAATTTTTTTTTTTCAATTTTATTAGAATAATTATTTTTTAATCCAGGAGAATCAATTATTTCAAATTGTATTAAATTATCAGTATAAATCCCTGTTATATGAGTTTGAGTAGTATTTTTTTTATGTGATATAATAGAAATATTTGATTTTATTAATTGATTTAACAAAGTAGATTTACCTACATTAGTTCGACCAACTATAAGTACTCTTCCAAAAAAAGTATTTTTTTTCATAAATATCTTATTCTGCCTCTAATCTAATTAATGCATTTTGAGCTGCATCTTGTTCGGCTTTTCTACGACTAGCTCCAATTCCAATTAATATTTCTGATAATCCATTTATTTTACAGTAAATAGTAAAAATTTGATTATGTGCAGCTCCGTATATTTGTCCTACATGATATATTGGTAATGGAAAGTGTTTTGATTGCAAAAATTCTTGCAATCTAGTTTTTGGATCTTTTTTTGTTCCAATTGGACTCATTTCTTTAAAACGTTTTTTATACCATTTTAAAATTATTCGTTCTACAGTATAAATATTACTATCCAAAAATATACTAGCTATAATAGCTTCTATAGCATTAGCTAATATAGATTCACGTTTAAATCCCCCACTTTTTTTTTCTCCTTGTCCTAATTTAAGATAACTACCTAAAGAAAATTCAGATGCGATTTCCGCTAATGTATTTCCTCTAACTAATGTTGCTCTCATTCTACTCATCCCTCCTTCATTTACTTTAGGAAAATGATGATATAATGCTTTGGCTATAATAAAACTAAGAATAGAATCTCCTAAAAATTCTAATCTTTCATTATGTTTTTTACTAGCACTTCTATGGGTTAAAGCGTGTTTTAATAAAGATATGTTAGTAAATTTATATCCAAGAAATTTTTGTATTTTTTTTATAACTATTAGATTCATATTACACCAGTTAAAAATTAAAACAATTAATGTATTTATTTTAAAAAATATTATTAAATTTAATATTTATTATATATAATAATTTTATTGAATTTTTTTAAAAATTCTCCTAAAATATATTATATGAAACCATTTTTTACTTTTATAATTCATGCTAAACCATATATATTTTGCTTTTCCTAATATATTTTCTTTTTTCACTAAACCCCAAAATCTACTATCTGAACTTTTATCTCTATTATCTCCTATAACAAAATATTGATCTTTAGGAATTATCCATGTCCATTTTTTTTGATTTTTATTTTTTATATTATATAAATATAAATAATTTTTTATACCATGAAATACAATTATATCATGTACATGATTTTTAAATATTTCTTTGTAACTTTCTTTTATTAATGAGCGATATGTATGAATATTTTTATTATAAAATTTTTTATTATTTTTAATTTGATTAGAAATAATATATTTAATTTCTTTTTTTTTTTTTTTAATAATAGAATATTTATTATTAATTTTATTAAAAATATATATTTTTTTTGTAAAAGGATGATAAAAAACTATATCTCCAGGTAAACCAATAATACGTTTAATATATTTTAAATTTTTATTTTTTGGATATTTAAAAACAACAACATCATTTCTTTTGGGTTTATAACTATTAAATTTAATTTTTTTATTTAAATTTTGTGTATTGTAAAAAAGTTTTTGAACTAATATATAATCACCTTCAAATAAAGATGGTTTCATTGAATTTGAAGAAATAGAAAAAGATTGAAAAAAAAATAACTGTATACTAAAAATAAAAACTATAATAAGAAAGTATTGTATTAATTCTATTAATAATTTTTTTATATTTTTTTTTTTATACCTTTTTTATAAATATAAATATAAAAATTATTTATATTATTAAATATAAAAAGAAAAATTAATGTGCTAGTTATAAAAATAACTATATTTTTTATTAAAAATTTCATATATGTTTAAAAATCCTATTTTTAATAGTTAATCAAGTTGTAATATAGAAAAAAATATTTCTTGAGGAATTTTTACATTTCCAATAATTTTCATTCTTTTTTTTCCTTTTTTTTGTTTTTGTAATAATTTTTTTTTACGACTAATATCACCTCCATAACATTTTGACAGTACATTTTTTCTAAGTTGTTTAACATTTACTCTAGAAATAATATTATTTTCAATAGCGGCTTGAATAGGTACATTAAATTGATGTCTTGGTATTATTTTTTTAATTCTTTCTATTATATTTTTTGCAAAACAAATAGAATTTTTTCTGTGACAAATAGATGATAATGCATCAATTTTTATAGAATTAATTAAAATATCAATTTTAACTAAATCACTTTTTCTAAAACCGATAGAATTATATTCTAATGAAGCATATCCACTAGAAACAGATTTTAATTTATCAAAAAAATTTGAAATTACTTCTGATAATGGAATTTCATATTGAATAACAGTTTTTTTATTATGATATATTAAGTTTTTTTGTATTCCTCTTTTTTTAATGCATAAATTAATAATTTCTCCAATATATTTTGTAGGTGTTAAAATATTACAAAAAGCTATTGGTTCTCTAATTTCATGGATTAAATTAGTATGAGGAAATTTTACAGGATTATCTAAATAAATTATTTTTTTATTTTTTATTAAAATAACTTCATATATAACAGTAGGGGCTGTTAAAATAATCTCTATATTGTATTCTCGCTCTAATCTGGATTGTATAATTTCCATATGTAATATTCCTAAAAATCCACATCTAAATCCAAATCCTAATGCTTGTGAATTTTCAGGTTCATAAAATAAAGAAGAGTCATTTAATTGAAGTTTATTTAGAGCTTCTTTAAATTGATTATATTGATTAGTTTTTATTGGAAATAAACCAGCATATATTTTTGGTTTAATTTTTTGAAAACCTGGTATTAAATTAGTAGAAGGATTTTTAAATGATGTAATAGTTTCACCAACTAGTATAGAGTGAATATTTTTAATGCCACAAATCATCCATCCTACTTCTCCACAAGATAACATTGGTTTTAAAATTCTTTTTGGTGTAAAAATACCTAATTGCTCTACTTGATATACTTTTTTAGTTCTTAAAATAAGTATTTTATCTTTTATTTTTATAAAACCATTTTTTATACGTACTAATGATACTACACCTAAATACTTATCAAACCAAGAGTCAATTACTAATGCTTGTAAGGGGTTATCAGCACTTCCTTTTGGAGAAGGAATAACTGTTATAATTTTTTCTAATAATTCAGGTATTCCTTGACCTGTTTTTGCAGAACATAAAACAATATCTTTTGTTGAAATTCCAATAATATCTTTTATATCTTGACATACTTGTTTTGGTCTAGCATTAGGTAAATCAATTTTATTTAAAATTGGCAAAATTGATAAGTTCATTTTTAAAGCGCTAAGGCAATTTGCAACTGTTTGAGCTTGTACACTTTGAGCTGCATCTATTATTAATAAAGCTCCTTCACTTGCAGATAATGCGCGTGAAACTTCATAAGCGAAATTAACATGCCCAGGTGTATCAATAAAATTCAAATAAAAATTTTTTCCTTTTTTCGAAGTATAATTAATTGTTACACTTTGTGCTTTAATTGTAATACCGCGCTCACGTTCTAAATCCATAGTATCTAAAACTTGATTCGACATTTCTCTTTTAGATAAACCTCCACAAATCTGTATTAATCGATCAGATAAAGTGGATTTCCCATGATCTATATGGGCAATAATAGAAAAATTTCTTATATATTTCATCATATAACTAGTGTACCATTTGTTTTAGTTTTGATCTAATAAATTTTGTTATTAAAAAATGTTTGATATATATATTTAAAAATTTTTAATAAAAACTTTTTATAATTATATATAATTAATTATATATGTTATATATAATTATAAAAAGTTTTATCTATTTTATATAATTTATTTATTTATAATAAAATTGATATGTTACATAATATAACAGATTATATAAATCTTAAAAATTTTTAAAATTATTAATTAGTTTATATTTAAAAAATAAAAATTAAATATAATTATTTATATAGTGAAAAAAAATGAAAAGAAAAAAAGTTATTTTAGCTATGTCAGGAGGAGTTGATTCTTCTGTTTCAGCCTGGTTATTATTAAAAAAAGGATACGATGTAGAAGGTTTATTTATGAAAAATTGGGATGAAGATGATTCTGATAATTATTGTTCTGCTAAAATTGATTTAATTGATGCAAAATCTGTTTGCAAAAAATTAGGTATTTTTTTACACAAAATTAATTTTTCTACAGAATATTGGAATAAAGTATTTAAAAAATTTATTTCAGAATATAAAAAAGGATATACACCAAATCCAGATATTTTATGTAATAAATTTATAAAATTTAATATCTGTTTAAATTTTGCATTTAAATGTTTAAAAGCAGATTATTTTTCTACTGGACACTATGCTTCTATTAAGAGAATAAAAAATAAATTTTATTTATACAAAGCAGCAGATACAGAAAAAGATCAAAGTTATTTTTTATATACTTTAAAATCAAATATCTTATCTAAAATTTTTTTTCCATTATCTCAAATGAAAAAACATAAAATACGAATGATAGCTAAAAAAATAAAATTATCTGTTTATAAAAAAAAAGATTCAACTGGAATTTGTTTTATTCAACCTAAAAAATTTAATTTATTTTTAAATCGTTATATTCCTTATAAAATAGGAAGAATACTTACTATGTCAGGAGAATTTATTGGATTACACATAGGTTATGAGTATTATACTATCGGGCAAAGAAAAGGATTAAAGATTGGTGGAAAAAAAAATAAAAATATGTACCCGTGGTATGTAGTAAAAAAAGATATAGATTCTAATATTATTAGAGTAGTTCAAGGAAATGGTAATCCTTATTTATTATCATGCGGATTTTTAACAAATAAAATTCATTGGATTAATAATAAACCAAATTTATTAAATTTTAAATGTATGGTGCAAATTAGATATAGATATAATCCTATTATGTGTCAAATTAATTTTAATAAAAAAAACAATTATATAGAAGTACTTTTTAATAAACCTAATTTATGCATTGCAATAGGACAATCAGCAGTATTTTATTATCATGACTTATGTCTCGGAGGTTCTATTATAAAAAAAAATATATCATATTTACCATGATATTAAATTAATATTAATTTAAAAATATATAAAATTAAAAATTAATAATAAATAAAAAAATTCTAAAAAATGTAATAATTAATTTTCTTAAATTAATTTAACTAACATTTATGTATTTAATTATAATTTATATAATATGGGTGTTATAATATATGGCTTTTTTAAAAAATAAAAAAATTTTAATTTTTGGAGTTAAAAATTGTTTTTCAATTGCTTGGGGGATAGCTTTATCTATGTATAAACAAAAAGCTAAATTAGCATTTGTTTATCATAATATAAAATCAAAAAAAAAAATAATGCCACTTGCAAAAGCAGTAAAATCTAAAATTATTCTACAATGTGATATTAATTCAGATGATTCAATAGAAAAATTATTTATAAAATTATTTGATATATGGGGTATGTTTGATGGAATTGTACATTCAATAGCCTATGTTCCTAAAATTCAATTAAATAAAGATTTTATTAAAATAAGTAATCGTATAGATTTTTTAAATGCTTTTGAAACTAATACTTTCAGTTTAATAGCAATTATAAAAGTAGCTATAAAATTTTTAAATAAAAAATCTTCTATTTTAACTTTAACCTATATCGGTTCTATAAAATTTATACCATATTATAACATTATGGGTATTACAAAATCTGCATTAGAATCAAGTGTACGATATTTATCTGTTTCTTTAGGAAAAAAAAATATACGAGTTAATGCAATTTCTTCTGGATCTATTAAAACGACAGCATCTTATATAATAAAAAATTTTCATAAAATAATTAGTACAGATAGAAATTGTTCACCTTTAAATAGAAATATTTCTGCTCAAGAAATTGGAAATGTAGCTGCTTTTCTATGTTCTGATTTATCTAGTGGTATTACAGGACAAGTTATATATGTAGATGCCGGAAGAAATATTATGTAACAGGTTACTACAAGTAGTTTACTGTTTTAGAAGTATAACAATTATTTATTTTTTAATAAAAAAAACATAAATTAAATATTTTTTTTAATTAAAAAAAAATAAAAAATTTATTTATTTAAAATATTTATAATAAAATATATAAAGTATTTACTTAGATTTGTTTTTTCAATAAAAATAAAATTATTAGGTTATTATATTATGTTTCAAAATAATTCTTTACTTATACAGTTAAAAAATAAATTACATAAAAAAAAACCTAGAGTTGAAGGAATCGTAAAAAGTACTAGTCAAGGTTTTGGATTTTTAGAAGTTGATTCTAAAAAAACATATTTTATTCCATCTAAAAATATGAGAAAAGTTATTCATGGAGATAAGATAATAGCTTTAATTGAAAAAGAAAATGATAAAGAAATTGTATATCCAGAAAAATTAATAGAACCTTTTTTAAAAAGATTTATAGGTTCTATATATAAAAAAAACAATTGTATCTATATACAGTCAAATTATCCATATATACGAAACACAATATTTTATAGATATAAAACTTCCTTAAAAAGATCATGGAAAAATGGAGATTGGATAATAGCAGAATTAAAAAAACATAGTTTACGTGATAATAATTACTTTAGTATAAAGATTATAAAATTCATATCTGAAAAAGATAATCCATTATTACCATGGTATGTTATATTAACCAGGCATAATTTAGAAAAGAAGTCACCGACAGTTAGTTTGTTAAATTTATCACCACATATTATTGAAAATAATAATAGAATAGATTTAACATGCTTAGATTTTATTACTATAGACAGTTCTAATACTAAAGATATTGATGATGCTCTTTTTGTAGAAAAAACAGAGGATAATAAATTTATTTTAACGATAGCAATTGCAGATCCTACAGAATATATATTAGAGGATACTGAAATAGATAATATAGCTAAAAAACGTATGTTTACTAATTATTTACCTGGATTAAATATATCTATGTTACCAAAAGAATTATCTGAGAATATTTGTTCTCTACAACCTTTTCTAAAAAGACCGGTATTAGCATGTCGAATAATTATTGATAGTAATGGTCATATTATAATAAAAAAAACAGAATTTTTTTTAGCTTGGATCAAATCAAAAAGTAAATTGTCATATGAAAGAGTATCAGACTGGCTAGAAAAAAAGGGAAATTGGAGACCTGACAATGAAAAAATTGAACAACAAATATTATTATTAAAAAAAATATATATAATTCGTAATCTTTGGAGAAAAAAAAATGCTTTAGTATTTAAAGATCGTTTAGAATATCGATTTAATATATCTAAAGAATGGGAAATATTAAATATTTCTATAGAAAAAAGAAGAATTGCACATAAAATTATTGAAGAATCTATGATTACAGCTAATATTTGCGCGGCCAATTTTTTAGATAAAAAATTAGGTTTTGGTTTATATAATACACATTCTGGTTTTAATATATTTAATGCAAAAAATGTTATTGAATTTTTAAAACAATATAATATTTTTTATAAAGTAGAAGAAATTATGACTTTATCTGGTTTTTGTAAATTAAGAAGATCATTAGATGAATTATGTAACGAGTATGTTAATTATAGAATTTATCGATTTCAATCTTTCGGAGAGATAAGTATTTTTTCAAAACCTCATTTCTCTTTAGGATTATCCTCTTATGCTACTTGGACTTCCCCAATTAGAAAATATAGTGATATGATTAATCATAGATTAATTAAGTCTGTTATAAATAAAAAAAATAATATTATACCGCCTGATAATATTTTATTATCACATATTATTGATCGCAAGAGAAAAACACGTATGGCGGTTAGAGAAATAGAAGAATGGTTATATATAAAATTTTTTTATAAACAAAATTTTCATAATACACATTATCAAGCAGATATTATTGACATTTTAAAGGGAGGAATTCGCGCTCGTTTATTAAAAAATGGTGCTTTTATTTTTATTCCTGCTCCACATATACATAACGTGCGTCATGAATTGATTTTTTATCCAGAATCAGGAGTTGTATATATAAAAAATAAAATTCATTATAAAGTATCAGATAATATAATAGTACATTCATTAATTATAAATTATGATACTAAAACAATTATTGCATCTCTAGCTAATTAAAATCAATTAAAATATAACTACATATTTGTATATATATTTTATTTAATATTTATAAATATTAAATAAATTATTAATGATAAATTAATAATAAAATTTATATAAAATTTTCAAATTTTAAATTGATTTATTTGATTGTTTACTAAACTATTTAATAATATAAAAATAATTAGTATTATACCAATATTTTTATTTACAATAGATGTATAAAATTATAAAAAAATAAATTAAATAATTAAATCCAACATATTTGAATTTTTTTATTATATTAATTATAATAATATTTTTATTTCTATTAAATAGATTATAAAAAAATATAATAATTATAATTTATATATTAATTTTATAATATTATTATAAAAAAAATCTATTGTTTTTATCATATTTAATTAAAATATTTAAATATATTTCAAAATATAATTTTAAATTTTAAATTTATTTAACTTTTATATAAAAAAAAATGAATATTATTATACGAGATTTAGGTTTATGTCATTGGGTTGATATAGAAAAAAGTATGAGGAAATTTACACTAAATAGAAATAAAAATACAATTGATGAATTATGGTTTTTAGAACACTATCCAGTTTTTACTTATGGCGCTTCAGAAAAAAAATATTGTTTTTCACATATTAATAATATACCGGTATTTCAATCAATTAGAGGTGGAAAAATTACCTTTCACGGGCCAGGTCAATTAATTATATATTTATTAATTAATTTACAAAGAAAAAAAATCAAATTTTATAAATTAGTACAAAGTGTTGAAATATTAATTATTAAATTATTAAAAAAAATAAAAATATCATCATATACAAGAGATAATCGCCCCGGTGTGTATGTTAAAAAAAAAAAATTTGTTCATTAGGATTTAGAATCATCAACGGTTGTTCTTTACACGGTTTAGCATTAAATGTAAATATGAATTTAAAACCTTTTACATATATTGACCCGTGTGGAAGTAAAAATATTATAATGACACAAATAAAAGATTTTAATAAAAATATTAGTATACAAAAAATAAAGAAAATCTTTATAAATCAATTTTGTATGTTTTTTAATTATAAATTAATATAAAAGTAGTTATTTTTTATATTTTATATATATATTCAAATATATAATTTTATTAACTTATTTTAATTTATAAATATAAATTAGAGAAAAATAAATATGTTTAAGAAAAAAAAAATAAGTATATCTTATAAAAAAGAAAAAGATATACATATTATATCTACAATATCATCTTCTAACAAATTTACATCTGTTTTAAAAAAACCTCACTGGTTAAAAATTAGATTACCTTCTAATTTATATAAAATTAATAAAATTAAAAATATATTAAAAAATAATAAACTTCATTCTGTATGTGAAGAAGCTCATTGTCCAAATTTACCAGAGTGCTTTAATAATGGTACTGCAACATTTATGATACTAGGTTCTATATGTACTCGTAAATGTCCTTTTTGTGCGGTAAAAAAAGGAAGAGCTTTAAAAATAGATATAAACGAACCGAAAAAAATATTTGATGTAATTTTAAAATTAAATTTAAAATATGTTGTTCTAACATCAGTATCTAGGGATGACTTAAAAGATGGTGGAGCGGGGCATTTTTCTAAATGTATTTACACTATTCGAAAAAAAAAGAATATAAAAATAGAAATACTAGTACCTGATTTTAGGGGAAAAGAAATAATAGCATTAAATAAAATTAATAAATATCCACCTGATGTATTTAATCATAATGTTGAAAATGTCCCTAGATTATATTCAATAGTACGTCCTGGAGCAGATTATACAAAATCCTTAAATTTATTATATGAATTTAAAAAAATATGCCCTAATATACCTACAAAATCTGGACTAATGTTAGGTTTAGGTGAAAAGAAAAATGAAGTTATTTCTGTATTAAAAGATTTAAAATCAGTAGGTGTATCCATTATTACAATAGGACAATATATGCAACCCAGCAAACAACATTTATCAGTTCAAAAATATATTACACCTCAAGAATTTATAATTTTTCAAAATATAGCATTATCTTTAGGTTTTTCTAAGGTATTCTCTGGTCCTTTAGTAAGATCTTCCTATCACGCTGATAAACAATATTTATCCTATTAAAAATATTTATAATTGCAATATTAAAATTTTATTTATTTTATTTAATAAAAATATTATTTATACAAAATAATTTAATATTTGTAAATAAAAATAATATTTGTTTTGAATAAAAATTACTTTTATTTACATAAAATTTTTTTAAAGTCTATTTATTAAACATAAGAACACCAAACAAAATATAATTTAATTTCTTTTGTTGGTGTTTTTGTTTATTGAATATATTTTTATTTATTTTATTTGATAATCATTCAAATAAAGAGACATTAGTTTATTAAATTCTAATGTATTTATTACATAAGAAATATTTCTATAAAATACAAATATTTTATTAACAAGTTCTCTAGAAAACAATGTATATAAAGCATTTTTAAATATTTCTTTTTTTAACAAATTTATTTTTTCTTTTATAAGATTAATTAATGAATTTGAATCTTGTAACCATAAGACATTATAGTTTTTAACATTAGATAATTGAGCAGCTTTTTCAATAGCGGAATCAATATCACCAATTTGGTCTATTAATCCTATTTTTTTTGCATCCTTTCCTAACCAAACACGCCCTTGTGCAATTTTATGAATTTCTTTTATCGTTTTGTTTCTTGATTGAGCTACGATTTCAATGAATTTTTTATATCCACAAGAAAGTTCTAAATTGATTTTTTTCTTATTTTGACTAGAAAGATCATTAAATATATTATAACTACTATTGTATTTAGTACTAATTGTTTGGTTTGTTATCCCTATAGCTGATAATACTTTTTCAAAAGTAGGTACAATAGAAAAAATACCTATAGATCCAGTTATTGTTGTGTTATGTGCAAAGATATAATCACCAGCTGTAGCAATCCAATAACCTCCTGAAGCACTAGTTTCTCCCATAGAAATTACGAGCGGTTTTTTATATTTACGTAATTTAATTAATTTTTTTCTTATTATTTCTGAAACTTCAACATTACCTCCCGGGCTATTAATTCTTAATACAACTGCTTTAATATTATTATTGTGTTCTGCTATATGTATTTGTTCTATAATACTTTTAACGTCCATAGATGAAGATGAACTAGAATTATTTTCAATAACTCCATTTGCTAATATAACTGCAATTTTATTAGAATTTGGGGATATATTTTTTTTATTAATTTTATAATCATCAATTTCAATTGCTTCATAAGTAGGATTTTTTTCTTTCTTATAAAAAATATCAAGTAAGTATTTATTAATATTATTACTATCTACAATATAATCTACTAAATTGTTTTTTAATGCATATTTTGCATAATTATTGTTATGATGTTTTAAATATTTAATTATATAATCAGGGTTAGGATATATTTGATTAATTAAAATTTTTCTATTATCGGCTATTTCTTGTAAAAATTTTTCCCATTTATATTTTATTAACTCTTGATCTATTTTTTTATTTTCTTTTGATGGAGAATTTCTTAAAAAAGGTTCAACGGCTGATTTATATTTTCCTATTCTAAAAATATGCATATTAATATTGTTTAAATCTAAAAATTTTTTTAAATATAATTTATTAGTAGTAATTCCGTTTATCTGAATATTTCCATTTTTTGATAAAAAAATTTTATTTGAAAAACTTGCTAAATAATATGCACTTTGTGAAAAACTATTACCTATAGTAACAACAGGTTTTTTGGATTTTTTAAATTCATTTATTTTTTTTCCCATATATTTTAAAACAACTTGATTAGCAGAAAAATCATTTTCTATTCTCAACATTAATCCAATAATATTTGGATCATTTTTAGCTTGTGTAATTTTTTCAGTAATTTCAAAAACAGAAGTAACTTTTTCTTTTTTTATTTTTTGATTCCAAAAAGAGTAACTGTTTTTTTTTGTTAAAGAATCTAAATCTGTTGTTTCTTCTATTCGATTATTTAAACTCATAATTAATAATTTTGGTTTTATTTCCGTTGGTACTGGAGTATAAGTATTTTTTTTAAAATTAAAAGATACCCAAAATATAAAACCAATTATTAGTAATAATATTGCGTGTGAAAATATTTCTTTTATTATATTTAATATCTTATTTATACATTTAAATACTTGCATTATAAATTTTAAAATTTTATTCATATTATCAATGAACCCTGTTAATTATATTATATTTTTAAAAAATTAAATAATAATAAAAATCATTATAAAAATTAAATATTTTTTAAAAATTTATTTATAAACAAAAATTATAAATTTTTTAATAAAAATTTAAATAAATATTTAGCATAAATTAAATCATATACAAAATTAATTATAAAAAAATATTTTTATATAATATGTTTATTAAATTACTCTCTATATTAAATAATATATATTTTTTATTTTTTTAAACTTTATAAATAATTTTATGAAAAGTAATTATTCTTTTTAACTTAATTTAAATTTAATATAAAGATATAATGTTTAATTATATTTAATATTATAAATTATTAAGTGTTGGTAATACTCTAGATTCATCATATTTATTTATGGCAACATAAACAAAGACAGCAGAATTTGTACAATACAATATATTATGAGAAAAAGGATTTATTCTTTTAACCCAAATTTCTGTTCTAATAGTTATAGAAGTATTACCTATTTTAATACAGCTAGCATAACAATTTACTATATCTCCAGATAATACTGGTTTTAAAAAATTTATATATTTTACATATACAGTAGAAACCTTTCCTCTAGAAATTTCTTTAGCTAAAATACCACCCCCTATATCCATTTGAGACATGATCCATCCTCCAAAAATGGTTCCATTAACATTTTTATGAGAAGGCATAGCAATTGTTTTTAACATTAAGTTTTTATTACAAACAATATTAACATCTTTATAAGAAGGCATAGTAATTGTTTTTAACATTAAGTTTTTGTCATAGATAATATTAACATTTTTATTTTTTAACATTTTACTCACTAAATAAGATTTAGAAATTTTTTTTTAAAAAAAATTTTATAAAAATTATATTTTTTTAATTATATAAATTTTTAAATTTAATTAAATATATATTTAAAATTAATTTATTTAATATTTTTAAAATTATTCAAATATTATATTTTAAAAAGTTAATAATAATAATTATTTTTTATATAAAGTATATTAATAATTATTAAAATATTAAAAAATAATTAATTAATAACATTTCTAACTTTAGAATAAATATAAAATCTAAATAAATATATTGTTATATAAGAAAAATATATATTTATAAAAAAATTTAATAAAAAAATATTTACATACATTGGAAAAATAAAAAATAATTTAAAAAATATTAGAATCAACTTTTTAAATATTAAATTTAATAAAATAATCGGTATAATTATATATATATCATAAAAAAGTATTTTCATACTATATCTTAATGAATAAAAGATATTTTTTTTTTCTATTAAAAATATAATAAGAGATAAAAATGATAAAAGAGATATTAATATTTTAGGTACTATAGAAATATTAAATTTTGTTTCTATTAATAAAAATTGTAAATATAAAAGAGGTATACATAAAAAAAAAGATTGAAATATTCTTATTATTGTATAATAAATGTTTTTTAAAATTGAAGATGAAACAAAATGTATTAAATATAATATAGAAATAAATAAAAAAAAATTACTAATAGTTAAACAAAGTATTTTTATAAATTTTATATAAAAAATAATTTTTTTTTGATTAATATTCATATTATTAATTATATTTAATAAAGATTCTTTCTTAAAAAAATAACTTTTATATAAAATAGATAATTCAACCAGTTTAATACTAAAAATATTCTGTAAAATAATATTTATTAATGAACTTATAATAGAATATACAAATATATTTATTATATTTTTATAAAAAAATTTATATGCATCATACGTTATAATATATATATTCAATAACATATATCCTCCTGTAAAAAACAAACAATGTATGTACATATTAAAAAATAATATTCTTAAGTATTAATTATAATAAGACTATTTATTTTATACTAAGTATTTTATCGTTTTATTTTTTTTTAAACCTAATATTTTGTTTCTATTTTAAATTTTTGTACTAATTTAGCTATTTTTGTAAACATTTTTTTTTTATTAGACAAATTATTTTCTATTATTTTAACAATACATGAACCACATATAATACCTTGTACACCACTTTTTATAATATTTTTAATTTGACTAACTTTATAAATTCCAAATCCTTGTATAATTGGAGAAGATTTATATTTTTTCAATTTTTTTATTATATTTATTAATAATTTTTGTGAATGCACTTGTTGCATTCCTGTAATGCCAGGTCTAGATAAAAGATATATATAACTTTTACTTAAAATAGTAATTTTTTTAAGAAAATTTTTTTTTGCATCAGAAGGACAAATAAATACTGATGATATATTATTTTCATTTGCTATTTTACGAAATATATATGATTCCTCTACTGGAAGATCAGCAATTAAAACAGAATCAATTTTATTTGAGTGACATAATGAATAAAAAACTGGTAACTTTTTATAAAAAACAATATTAGCATATGTTAATAATCCAATTGGGATATTAAAATGTTTTTTTCTTATCTGATATATAATATCAAAACATTTTTCAATTGTTATATTATTATTTAATGCTCTTATATGTGAATTTTGTATGATTATTCCATCAGCTATAGGATCTGAAAATGGAATTCCTAATTCTAATGCATCAGCACCATTATCAATTAAAATATCAATAATTTCTAAAGAAATATTTATTGAAGGATCTCCTAATACTACAAACGGAATAAAACAACATTCTTTTTTATAAGACAAATTTTTAAATAAAGATTTATATCTTGATTTCATTTTTTACTCATATTTATTTATTTTATTATTAATAGTATCAAGATCTTTATCACCCCGACCAGATAAATTAACAACAATTGTTTGTTTTTTATTAGGATTTTTATTCATTAATTTTAATGCATATGCAATAGCATGTGATGATTCTAAAGCAGGAATAATTCCTTCTAATTTTGATAATTTTAAAAAAGCATCTACTGCTTCTTTATCAGTAATAGATTTATATTGAACTCTTTTTGTATAATTTAACCACGCGTGTTCAGGTCCTACAGAAGGAAAATCTAAACCAGCTGAAATTGACCAAGACTTTTTAATTTGTCCATCATTATTTTGCATAAGATATGATTTCATTCCAAAATAAATTCCTAATTTTCCAGAATATATAGGAGAACCATGTTTACCAGTATCTAAACCTAAGCCAGCGGGTTCTATTCCAATTAATTTTACACTTTTATCATTAAAAAATGAAGAAAATATACCAATAGCATTGGAACCTCCTCCTACACAGGCAATAATAAAATTAGGTAAATTTTTCTTTTTTAATAAGAAATATTTTTTTGTTTCTTGTCCAATTATTTTTTGATATTCTTTAACAATAGTAGGATATGGGTGAGGTCCAGCTGATGTGCCAATCATATAGTGAGAATCAGAA
Source organism: Buchnera aphidicola (Cinara curtihirsuta) (assembly GCF_900698895.1). Lineage (NCBI taxonomy): Bacteria > Pseudomonadati > Pseudomonadota > Gammaproteobacteria > Enterobacterales > Erwiniaceae > Buchnera > Buchnera aphidicola. The sequence continues at coordinate 211,972 of NZ_LR217700.1, forward strand.
TAACTATTTGACCAATCTCTCATTGCAGCATTACAAGCATCTTTAAGAGTTGCTGATCCTGATGATACTGAAATAACTTCAGCTCCTAGTAACTTCATTCTCAATACATTTTGTGATTGTCGCTGAATATCCTTTTCTCCCATATATATTCGACATTTTAAATTTAACAAAGAACAAGCTATAGCAGAAGCAACTCCATGTTGACCAGCTCCAGTTTCTGCAATAACATTTTTTTTTTTCATTCTTTTAACTAATAGCGCTTGTCCTAATACTTGATTTGTTTTATGAGCTCCTCCGTGTAATAAATCTTCTCTTTTTAAATAAATTTTAGTATTTGTATTTTTTGTAATATTTTTACACAAAGTTAATGGAGTAGGTCTTCCTGCATAAGATTTTAATAAATGATTTAATTTTTTTTTAAATTTTTTATCTTTTTTTGATTCAACAAACACTTTTTCTAATTCATTTAGCGCCGGAATTAAAATTTGAGGAACATACATTCCACCAAATTTTCCAAAATAAGGATTTAATATAGTCATTTTTTTAATTATTTAGTTAAATAAAATTTTATTTTTTAGGATAATATCTTAGTATTTTAAATACGGATTTAATTTTATTAGGATCTTTAACTCCTGGTAATATTTCTAAACCAGAATTAAAATCTAATCCACAAAAACCTAATGTAGATGCTAAAAAACTATTTTTTAAGTTTAATCCGCCCGCTAACATCATATTAGATACATTAAATTTTTTAATTAAAGTCCAATCAAATGTTTTTCCTGATCCTCCTTTTCTATTATCTAATAAATAACGATTAACATGAATAATATTATTTATTACAGTATGTTTACTCACTGAAATAGATTTCCAAATACGTACATGCTTAGGTAATAATATTTTTAATTTTTGAATAAATTCCTGATTTTCCTCTCCGTGTAATTGAATTGCATATAAATTAAATTTATCAACTTTTATAAGAATATTTTTATACTGTTCATTATAAAAAACACCAACATATTTTAATAAAGAATTTTTAATAATTTTTTTACATTTTTTATCATGAATATATCTAGGAGAGTGAGGAATAAAAATTAATCCTCCATATACACAACCAGATTGTTCTGCTAATAGAGCATCTCTATTTTTTGTTAACCCGCAAATTTTATTATCACCATAAATTAATTTTCGAGTAGAAAATTCTAAATTTTTAGAACACATTAAATGTGTTCCTATTAAAAAACCATTTACTTTATTACATAAAGAACGAATATCTTTATAATTATTAATACCTGATTCACAAATAATAATTTTATTTTTAGGAATTAATGGTGCTAATGTTCTTGTATTATTTTTATCAATAGATAAAGTTTTCAAATTTCTATTATTTATTCCAATAACTGAAGCATTTAATAATAGAGCTCGTTTTAGTTCATTAAATGTATGTATCTCTGTTAAAACACCTAAATTCATATTTTTTGCAATATTTGATAATTTAATATAACTTGAATCATCTAAAATAGATAACATCAATAAAATTGCATCTGCTTTATGGTAACGCGCATAATATATTTGATATGGATCAATAAAAAAATCTTTACATAGTAATGGTTTTTTTGTTTCATTACGAGCTTGTAATAAATATTTAAAATTACCATGAAAGAATTTTTCTTCTGTTATTATTGAAATAATATCAGCATATTTATTATATATTTTTACTATTTTTGAAATATTAAAATTTTTTTTAATAATACCATTTAATGGTGATGCTTTTTTACATTCTAATATAAATGATGGATTATTTTTTTTTAATATTTTTTCAAAACAATTTCTTGATTTTTCAATTTTATTATAAAAAGAACTTAAAGGAAAATTATTTTTTTTATATTTAACCCAGTCATGTGTATTTTTTAATATTTTTGAAATAAAATTATTATTCATAATATGATTTAATTAAACAATTTAGATAATTGAAGAACAAAATTATAAATTTTACCTGTATTAATAAAATTTAAAATATTTAATGTATTTTCAGATAAATTATCATATCCCAATGCTTTCATTAATAATGCTACATTAATTGCTACTGTTTTTACATATACAGGCTCTCCTTTTCCTTTAAATAATTTCATAGTTTCTATATAATTTTCTACTTTATTTTTCTTTAAAATAAAATTTTTAGAATATTTTTTTAAACCAAAATCTTTTGGAGAAAGAATATATTTCATAATTTTTTTATTATTTATTTCTACTATATAAGTATCATCATATAACGTAGCTTCATCTATTCCTCCACTATTTACAATAATAACTTTTTTATATTGTAAATTAGACAATATTTTTGCATACATAGACATTAAATCTTTTTTATATACACCTATTAATGCAAAATCAGGTTTAGAAGGATTTAATAAGGGTCCTAAAATATTAAAAATTGTTTTTGTTTTTAACAAACTACGAATTTTAGATATTTTTTTAAAACTTTTTACATAAAAATTAGCTAATAAAAAACAAATATTAAATTTATCTAAACATTTTATAGATTTATCTGATGATATTTTTAAATTTATTTTTAATTTTTGTAATAAATTTGCAGATCCGGAATTACTAGATGAATTTATATTACACATTTTTACAATTTTTATACCATAACTTGCTGCAACAATCGCACTAACAGTAGATATATTAAAGCTATTTTTTTGATCTCCTCCAGTACCAACTATATCAGATATCATATAATCAGGTTTTGGAAAATATTTCATATGTTGTATAACTGATTTTCTTGCACCTATAATTTCTTCATATGTTTCTGTTCGAGACGCCATAATAGCAAGTATAGCAGATATTTGCATACTATTAAGCTTTTCATTTAAAATATGATTAAATAGTATAAAACTTTCTTGTTTATTTAAATAAATTCCATTATATATTTTTTTTAGAATTTTTTTCATTTTATTTCTATATAAAATTATTTTATTATAACATGATAACATAAAAATTATTTTTAATAATAATTGAGATACAAAATATACTATATAATATGTATTTTATATATATAAATAAATACTTAATATAAATTTATTAAAAATAATTTTTATATTAATAAAATTTGTATTTTTAAAAATATTAATATTATCAAAAATATAATATATTTTTATTTAAAAAATTTTTAATAATTTTATTTATAAAAATTATTAATATGATAATTAAAAATTATTTATTTTAATAAATATAAATATTATTTATTATATTTATAATAATAACATTTTTTTTATAAAAAAAATATTTATATAAATAAAAACTATTTATATATAATAAAATATAGATTTATAAATTCCTTTTTTTAAATAATTAATTATATATTTAATATTATAAATATATATTTGGAAAATGATATGAAAGAAAAAATTCAAAAAATATTATCTAATTCTGGATTAGGTTCACGCCGTAATATTGAAAAAAAAATATGTAATAAACTTATTAGAGTAAATGGAAAAATTGTATTATTAGGAGAACGTTTTGTAAAAAAAGATATTCAATATATTTTGTTAAAAAACAAAAAAATTATTTTAAAAAAAGATATAATAAAAATTATTATTTATAATAAACCAATAGGAGAAATATGTACTAATAAAGATCCATATAAAAGAATTACTGTTTTTAATAAATTACCTAAATTATATTATTCTAAATGGATAAATGTAGGAAGATTAGATATTAATACATCAGGTCTATTATTATTTACAAATTATGGTGAGTTAGCATATAGATTAATGCATCCTAGTTATAAAATTAAACGAGAATATCTAGTTAGAATTTTTGGAAAAGTATCAAAAAAAAAGATTTTTATTTTAAAAAAAGGAATCAAAATAGGTAATTCTATTTCAAAATTTTACGAAATTATTAATTTAAATTATAAAAAAAAAAATCAATGGTTTAAAGTATCATTACTACAAGGAAAAAACAAAGAAGTACGTTTACTATGGTCATCTGTTGGTATAAAAGTTAATCGACTAATCCGTATTCGGTATGGTAAAATAATATTACCTAAAAAATTGAAATCTGGATGTTTTTTAGAATTAAATTCCAATGATATAAAAAAAATTTTTAATTCAGTAAATTTATAATATATAAAATATATCTACATATGATAGAACAAAAATGATGTTTAATAAATTTTTTATTATAATAATTATTTAAATTTTTTGTATAATTTTTTATATATTTATTTTTATTTAAAATAATTAAAGATTATAAATAATATTTTTAATTTTTAAATATACTAAAATATATATTTATATAATATAAATATATTAATTATTTACTAATTTTTTTTAAATATTCATCACTTAATGTTCGTGTTTTTTTTAAAATATATCTTAAAATATTAGCTTGACCAACTAATAGTAATTTACTAGCAATATAATCATGACCGCCAACAAAATCAGTTATTAATGCTCCTGATTCTCTAATATGTAGTTCTCCAAAAATAATATGTAAATATTTTTCATTAAATCCAATATAAATATTAATTTTTCCAGAAGATAGATATGCTAAATCTAAAATAGAACATCCTGTTTTTCTTAAAGATATTTGTTCTTTTAAAAGATATTGAATTAATATCATATATAGATACATATTATTTTTATTTATTTCTTGAAAGTAAAGCGCAGCAATTTTATTATGTAAACTATTATTATATTCACAACATCTTGTTCTAATACCATTTAACTGCGCCCCCTGACCTTTAACAGCTGTAAATAAATCATTTTTAATAGGGTCGTAAATTACTGATATATAAGGTTGGTTTTTTTCTTTAATAAGTATTGATAAACAAAAATGAGGTATTTTTTTAATAAAATTTGTTGTTCCATTTAAAGGATTAATTAACCACTGGATGGTATTTAAAATAATTATTTTTTTAGAATATACATTAATAATAGTATGTTCAGGATATGATTGATATATAATAGAATATATAGTAGAAAAAATTTTTTCTTTTATTTTTTTTATATAATATAAATTTTTTTTTTTTTCAGAATTATAAGCTATATCTTTTGAGTCATAATTCTGAGTAATAATTTTTCCGCCAATTCGAATTGCTCTAATTGCAATATTTAATATTGGATTCATATAGTAATTCTCTTTTATAATATTATTTTGTTTATTTTTATAAATATAAATTTTTATAAAAATTGATTTCTTTATAAAAATAAATAGTTATTATATACTTATTTTTAATAAAATTAAAAACTTTATTTTTTATTTTAAAATGAAAAAAATTTAATAAAATAAAATGGAAAATAATCATGTTACAAAAAAACTTTTTAGAAAAAAATAAAAAAAAAAAAATTAACTTACTTGATTTTGATTTAATAAAAATGACAAATTTTTTTTTAAAATTAGGAGAAAAAAAGTTTAGAGCAATACAAATAATGGAATGGATTTATAAAAAGTATTGTATAAAATTTAATAAAATGAGTAATTTAAGTAATACTTTAAAAGATAAATTAAATGATTTGTCTATTATAGACATACCAAAATATGTTAAAAAAATAAAATCATTAGATGGAACAATCAAATGGAATTTTTTATTTAATACTGAATTAATTGAAACAGTATACATTCCAGATAAAAAACGTGCTACTTTATGTATTTCATCTCAAGCTGGTTGTGTATTAAAATGTGGGTTTTGTGCTACAGGTCAATTAGGATATACTCGTAATTTACGAGTATCAGAAATTATTGGTCAAATATGGTTTGTTATAAATAAATTAAATCAATACAAATTAAAAAATTTAATTTTACCCACAATAACTAATGTTGTTATGATGGGTATGGGGGAACCATTATTAAATTTAAAAAATATTATAATAGCAATAAATATTATATTAAGTAATTATGGTTTTAATTTTTCCAAAAATAAAGTAACATTATCAACTTCCGGGATTGTCCCTGCAATAAATAAAATAGCTGGAAAAATAGATGTTTCATTAGCAATTTCTTTACACGCACCTAATAATCATATACGCAATATGATTATGCCTATTAATAAAATTTATAATATTGATTTATTACTATTATCAGTTAAAAATTATTTAAGTAAATCTACAGCAAATCGTGGTATAGTTACAATAGAATATGTAATGTTATTAAACATTAACGATAGTTTACATCATGCTAAAGAGTTGATTTATTTATTAAAAGATATACCATGTAAAATTAATTTAATTCCTTGGAATCCCATTAAGAACTCTCTTTATAAATGCAGTACTTATAATAGAATTATTAACTTTTCTAATTATTTAAAAAATAAAAATTTTGTTGTTACTATCAGAAAAAATAGGGGATCTGATATTAATGCTGCCTGTGGGCAATTAATTAGCAAGTAAAATATTTTTAAAAAAAATTTAAAAAAATAAAAAATTAACAATCTCAATAAAAGGATATTTAATATTATATGGGAATGAAACATCAATCAATTAGAGGTATGCATGATATTCTTCCTTATGATACTCATTATCTTAGTATAATTGAGGAAGAGATAAAAAAAATTTTATATAATTATGCATATTTTGAAGTTCGTTTTCCCGTTGTTGAAAAAACAGAATTATTTGAAAAAACTATTGGAAATCAAACAGATATAATTAATAAGGAAATGTATAATTTTTATGATAAAAAAAAAAAAAAAATTTCTCTAAGACCTGAGGGAACTGTTAGTTGTATTCGCGCTTGTATACAAAATAATATGTTTTACAGTTCTAAAATTCAAAAATTATGGTATTACGGTCCTATGTTTCGTTATGAAAGACCTCAAAAAGGACGTTTTAGACAATTTTATCAATTAGGGGTAGAATATTTTGGTTTAAAAAATATTATATCTGATTATGAAATAATTATGTTAACTATAAGTATTTGGAAAAAATTAAATTTATTACAATATCTAAAACTAGAAATTAATTCAATAGGTTGCTTAGAAGATAGAAAAATTTTTTCATTAGATTTAAAAAAATTTTTTAAAAAAAATAAATTTACATTAAATAAATATGAAAAAAATTTATTATATAAAAATCCTATTCGAATTTTAGATAGCAAAAATGATAATATAATTAAATTATTAAAATCAGCTCCATTACTGAATAATTATTTAAATTTATATTCATATAATCGTTTTAAAAAATTATGTAATCTATTAAATCAATCAAAAGTAGATTATATTATTAATAATCAGTTGGTTAGAGGATTAGATTATTATAATGATACTGTATTTGAATGGAAGTCAGATTTATTAGGTACACAAAATGCCGTTTGTGCTGGAGGAAGATATGATACATTAATAAAACATTTAGGAGGAAAAAATAATCCAGCAATTGGTTTGGCTTTTGGAATAGACAGATTATTAATTTTAAAAAAACTAATTAACCCTCTTCCTTGTAACAATATTTTTATTGATATTAACGTTATTTTTTTAGAATCAATATATTCAGTATTTGCTATATATATATCTCAAAAATTACGTTTAATTTGGCCTCAATTAAAAATTAATACCTATTTAAAAATTTTTAAAAAGAAAAATTTTTTTAGTATATCTAAAAAAATAAAATCAAAATTTTTATTAATTTTAAATTCAAATAGTTTAAATGTAAATAAAGTATTAATTAAAAATATTTTTAATAAAACTAAAAAAAATATATCAATTAATCGTATCTTTCAAAATCCGTGTATATTTTTTAAATAAAAAAATATTTAATTATATGAATTAATATATATATTAAAATAATTTATTAATTAAATATTTTTAAAAAAATTTTAAACATTTTTAATATTTAATTACTTAAAATAAGTAGATTACATATATGATAAACAAAAAAATGAAAAAATTCGATCCAAAAATTTGGAATTTAATTAATGATGAAAAAAATAGACAAGAATTATGTATTAATTTAATTGCTTCAGAAAATTATGCTAGTAATTCTATACTAGAAGCTCAAGGTTCTTGTCTAACAAATAAATATGCAGAAGGGTATATTGGAAATCGTTTTTATGATGGATGTAATGTTATTGATAAAATAGAAAGTATTGCTATTAATCGAGCAAAAAAATTATTTTGTGTAGAATATGCTAATGTACAACCTCATTCAGGTTCTCAAGCTAATTTTGCTGTTTTTCAAGCATTATTAAAACCATATGATATTATTTTAGGTATGAATTTAAATCATGGAGGACATTTAACTCACGGATCTTCTGTGAATTTTTCAGGAAAAATATATAAGTCATATTCATATGGAGTTAATGAATTTGGTGAAATAGATTATCAACAATTTAAATATTTATCTTTTTTACATCATCCTAAAGTTATTATTGGTGGATTTTCATCATATTCAGGTATATGTGACTGGAAATATATGAGAAAAATTGCAGATAAAGTAAATGCTTATTTTTTTGTAGATATTTCACATATTGTTGGTTTAATTATTTCTGGTTTATATCCTAATCCAATTAAATATGCTCATGTAATAAGCACTACTACGCATAAAACTTTAGGAGGCCCTAGAGGTGGATTAATATTATCAAATTGCGGAAATAAAGAATTATATTCAAAATTAAACGCCTCAGTATTTCCTGGAACACAAGGAGGTCCTTTAATGCATGTTATTGCAGCAAAAGCAATTGCATTTAAAGAAGCCTTAAGTTCAAAATTTATAAAATTACAAAAGAATATTTTAAATTATGCTAAAGTAATGGTAAAAATATTTTTAAAAAAAAATTTTTTAGTTATATCTAAAAAAACAGAAAATCATTTGTTTTTAATTGATTTATCTAATAAAAAAATAACAGGAAAAGAAGCAAGTAATTTACTTTCTCGTGCAGGAATTATTGTTAATAAAAATTCTATTCCAAATGATAAACAAACGCCATTTATTACATCTGGTATTCGCATTGGAACTCCAGCGATAGTTAAACGTAATATTAAAATAAATGATGTTATTCAAATAACTCACTGGATATGTGATATTTTAGATAATCCAGAAAATTTAAATCAAATAAAAGAAATAAGAAAAAAAATAAAAAAAATATGTAAAAATAATCCAATATATGCTATATAAAATATATTTATATTGATTGTAAAAAAAATAATTTTAATAAAAATATTTTATGTTACATATAATATGTAACATAATTTTATTATGTAAATTTTATTTATAATAAATATTATATATATTTTATTGTTTTAAAGAATTAAATAGTATTTTGTTTAACAAATTTTTAATATGAATAATTAATAATTATTCTATTATAATCCATAAAGGATTTTTACCTATTGGTTGTATTTTACTGTATATTAAATAACCTGTGTCTAAATTAATATCATAAATTCTCATATTATTAGAAATTTCTCCAACTACAATTAATATTTTTCCATCCTTACTAATATTAAACGAACGAGGTTGTATTTCAGTTTGATAAGTATGAATATATAATAAAGTACCTGTATTATAATTAACATTAAATAAAGAAATAATGCTATTTGCACGATCACATGCATATAAATATTTTCCATTAGGATGAATATGAATATCTGAAGCCCAAGGTAAATTTGTATAAGGTTTTAATATTAACGAAATTGACTGAATTAATTTTAATTTAAAAATTGTATTATAAATTATCCAAACATCAATAGTTCCATTATATTCATTAATAGAATACATATAATCATTTAAAGGATGAAAAGTAATATGTCTGGGACCACTATTTTGTTTAGTCAAAATAACATTTTTTAAAATCAAATTAATTGTATTTTTTTTATCATAAATAATTGTATAAATATAAATTTTACCCGCTTTTAAAGAAGTGACAAATATTAAGTTATATCTATAATGCATTTTAATAAAATGACAACCATAAATTTTTTTAAAAATATAAATATTTTTTTTAATATATCCAAATTGATTTATTAAAAAAACATAAAATTCATTACCATGATATGAAGCACAAAATAATATATTTTTATTTTGATTAAATGAAATATAATTAGGTGTATTACATATAGAAACTTCATGTATTTTATTAATTTTATTATTAGAATATATTTTATATGTAATAATTTTATTATTTACTTTTTCACCTACATATAATAATTTATTTTTTTTATTATATTTTAATGGTTGCGGTGTACCACCTGAAGAAATAATTCTTATTTTAGATAAAATATTGTTTTTCTTTAATATCCAATATTCGATATGTTTATTAATAGAACAAGCTATAAAAATACTTTTTCTCATATATTTTCCAGTAAAATATTTTTTAATTAAAAAATTATATTTAAAAATATTTTAATTATTTAAATAAAAATAATAAAATTATAGTTAATATATATAACAATTTCATTTTTATTAATAAAAATTATTTAAATATATATTTACATTTTATAAAAAAATAATTTTTTTTATAACTAATCTCTTTTTTCTATAATTAATTGTAAAAAATTTTTAATCCAAATTAATAAATCTTTATCATTTATAAATAACTTATAAAAATATAGTTTATTTTGTAATATTTTCCATCTTTTAGGTTTTTTTATAATTTTTTTATATAACCAGTTAATATTTAAAATATTTTTTTTACAAAATACTATACATATTTTTTTAACATGAAACTGAATTTTTTTAACTCCAATTCTTTCAGAAAGAATTTTAATTTTTGTTAATAAAAATAAATTTTTTACATATCTTGGTAATTTACCAAACAAGTTATTTATTTCATTTTTTATTTTTTTCAATTCTTTATTTTTTTTTATACATGAAAGTTTTTTATAATACATTAATCTAGTATTGATATTATTTATATAATTTTCAGGTAAAATTGCAGATACATTTAATTTTAAATCTACAGAAATAGATTGAGAATTTAATTCTGCAAACGAAGTTTTATTTTTGTTTTTTAGAATTAAACGAATAGCTTGATTTAAAAATTTTTTATATAATTTAATTCCAATAGTATTAATATGACCACTTTGATTTTCTCCTAATAGTTCACCAACTCCTCTAATTTCTGAATCATATGTAGATAATGTAAAACCAGACCCTAAAGCTGTAAAAGATTCTATAAGATTTAATCTTTTTTTTGCTTTTTTATTAATTTTTGTTTTATTTGATATAAAAAAAAATGCATATGCTTGCTTTTCAGATCTACCAATACGACCTCGTAACTGATGTAATTGTGATAATCCAAATTTATCAGCATGTTCTATAATCATAGTATTTACATTGCTAATATTAATTCCAGTATCTATAATAGTAGTACATAATAATATATCAAATTTTTTATTTAAAAAATCATACATAATTTTGTATAAATCATTACTATGAATTTTTCCGTGACTAATCTGAATTTTTGCTTCTGGTATTAAACTAGATAAATATCGTTTTTTTTCCTCTATGTTCTTAATCATATTGTATATATAATATACTTGTCCTCCTCGATTTAATTCTTTTAAAATAACTTTTCTTATAGTTTTAGGATTAAAATATTTTACATAAGTCTTTATTTTCAAACGTTTTTTTGGAGGTGTAGATATGATAGATATATCCCTAATACCTAAACAAGACATATTAAGTGTTCTAGGAATGGGGGTTGCGGATAAAGTTAATACATCTATATTCATATACAGTTCTTTTATTTTTTCTTTATGATGCACGCCAAAACGATGTTCTTCATCAATAATTAGTAATCCTAAATTTTTCCAAATTAAATATTTTGATAAAATTTTATGAGTACCAATTAAAATATTTATTAATCCTTGCTTTATTTTTTTTTTTATTAATATTTCTTTTTTTTTTAATGTAAAACGAGAATATGTATCAATTTTATATTTATATTCAGAAAATCTATTTTTAAAAGTATCATAATGTTGTTGTGCTAATAATGTAGTAGGAACTAATAAAGCAACTTGTTTATTATTATCTAAAGCTATAAACGCTGCCCTCATTGCTACTTCTGTTTTACCAAAACCTACATCTCCACATAATAGTCGATCCATTGGAATTGGTTTTTCCATATCATGAATGATTTCTTTAATAGATTTTTTTTGATCATTAGTTATTGGGTATAAACATTGATCACAAAAATTTTTATATTTAAAAAAATTTTTTTTAAAAGAAAATCCTTTCTTTAAAGATCTATGAGATTTCGTGTTGATTAATTGAACTGCTGTATCATAAATCTTTTTTTTAATTTTTTTACATTCCATTAACCATTTCTTATTACCTAAAGTATTCAAAGAAACATCTAAAATATTTGGATGAATATATGAAGTAATTAGATTTAAAGACGTTATAGGTACATATAGTTTAACTTGATTAGCATACATTATTACAAAATATTCTGTTATAATACCTTTGTTATTTAAAGAAGATAAACCAATGTATTTTCCAATACCATACTTAGTATGTATAACTAATTGATCTTTTTGAAATATTTTTTCTTTCAAAATTAATTTAGAAAAATTATTTTTTTCTATTTTTTTTTCTGTGTTTTTTTTCATTAAAGGAGTATATTCCGTGATTTTATAAATAAAAGTAATAACATAATTGTTATTACGTATTATGTAGATTCATGTTTATACAATAAATTTTATTTAAAATATTTATATTTAAATAAATAATACTATTTTTTATATAAAATAATAAATTTTTTTTTATAGTTTTATTTATAAAAAAATTTAAATAAATTATATATATTATATATAAATTTTTATTTACATAAAATACCGTATTTTATATAATTCTATTATATATTTTAATTGTTATATATTATTAAATTTTTATTTAAATAAAATATTTAATAAAAAATTATTAATAATTTTAATATTTTTACATTTATTTATTTAATAAATATATTTTTTATTAAAATTTTATTTTATAAAATATAAAAAATAATATTATATTTAAAACTATATTTTATTTTTTTTTAATAAATTTAATATATTCTTATAAAAAATTGAATTATTTATAATCAAATCAATTTTTATTATATTATTAAAATTACTGTTAATAAAAGAAATAATTTTTATTTATATAAAAATATTCTTAGTAATATATTTATTTAATATATTTCTATATAATATTAGAATTTTAATAATTATATTAAAAATAAACTTTAAAATTGTTTGGTAATAATTTATATGAAAATTAAAATTGCTATAAATGGTTTTGGTCGTATTGGTCGAATGATTTTTAGAATTGCTCAAAGTAAATCAAATATGGAAGTTGTTGCAATAAATGACTTATCGGATGCAAAATATATAGCATATATGTTAAAATTTGATTCAACTCATGGTTTATTTCAAGGATCCATTAAAGAAAAAGATAATTCATTAATTATAAATAATAAAAAAGTTTATATTTTTTCAGAAAAAAAACCTGAAAAAATTGATTGGAAATCTCTAAACATTGATGTTGTTATTGAATCAACTGGAATATTTTTAACAACTGAATCTGCTTCTAAACATATAATTTCTGGAGCAAAAAAAGTTATATTAACAGGACCTTCAAAAGATAATACACCTATGTTTGTAAAAGGAGTTAATTTTAGTAAGTACAATGGACAAAAAATTGTTTCAAATGCATCTTGTACAACAAATTGTTTAGCTCCTCTAGCAAAAATTATAAATGATGAATTTGAAATTATTGAAGGATTGATGACTACTGTACATGCCACAACAGCAACTCAAAAAACTGTAGACGGGGTATCACTAAAAGATTGGAGAGGTGGTCGAAGTGCATTACAAAATATTATACCGGCTTCTACGGGAGCAGCAAAAGCTGTTGGTAAAATACTTCCTGAGTTAAATAATAAAATCACTGGAATTGCATTTAGAGTACCTGTTGCTAATGTGTCTGTAATAGATTTAACTGTCAGAGTTAGTAAAAAAGTAAAATATAAAGATATATGTTCAGCAATTAAACTGGCCTCTAAAACATACATGAAAAATGTTATTGGCTATACCAATGAAGAAGTGGTATCTAGTGATTTTAATGGATCACATTTAACATCAATATTTGATGAAAAAGCTGGTTTATCATTAAATAATAATTTTTTTAAGTTAATTTCATGGTATGATAATGAAGTAGGTTATTCTAATAAAGTTCTAGACTTAGCAGAGTGGATTTCAAAATGATAAATTCATATTTATTTTATAAATTTAAAATTATTAAATAATTTTTTTTGACAGTATTCAAAAGAATATATTTTGATACTGTCAAGATATATTTTTAATTAATATTAAAAATATATTAAAAAAATGTTCAATGTAATAATTTTATAATTTAATAGATTGAATTATTTTTAGTTTTAAATTAAAAATTTTATAATTTTTTATATAAATTATTTATTTCTGTAAATACTAATTTTAACCATTTATTAACACGTTGTTTAGTTAATTGAGGTTGATTATCTTCGTCAATTGTTAAACCAAAAAAATGTGTTTTATTTTTTCTCGCTTTTGAAAATTCAAAATTATAATCTATAATTGGCCATTCACCAACAAGGTGTACATTTTTTTTTTTTAAAATATTGAACATAATTCCAATTGAATCACAAAAATATTCTGAATAATCTTCTTGATCACCACATCCAAATAATGCAATAATTTTATTATTTAAATTTATCTTATTTAACATATTTAAAGAATCTTCCCAATCACATTGTAATTCACCATAATACCATGTAGATATACCAAAAAATAAAATATTAAAATTTTCTATTTTTTTTAATGAAGTATTAGAAATATCAAATATATCAGATTTATCTATTCCTATTTTTTTATATATAATATAAGAAATTTTTTCAGTATTTCCTGTATCACTTCCATAAAAAATTCCTATTTTTTTCATTAGTTAACCTTTTAATAATTAAATATTTATTTATGAAAATAAATAATTTTAATAGTTTAAAAATATTAATTTAATATTTTTAAAAATAATTAAAAATCTTGTTTTATAAAAAAATTACTATTTTTTATAAATAGAAATTTTTTTATAAAAATAAAAAAAATGAAAAATATTTTATTTATATATTTTATATATTATAATATAATAAATTTTTAAAAATGATTTTTTAATTTTTTTAAAATATAATTTCTTGAAAAATATTTTATTTAAATATATTTAATATTTTTATTAATAATAGAAAAATTATTTAATAAAAATATTTTCTAAAATAATAGAATATTTATTTATTTTCTAAAGAAAAATAAAAATTAAATTTCATTTAAATATTATATATTAATAATTTAATAAAGTTAAAAAATTATATAAATCAATTTAAAATAAACTTTTATGTAGTAAGATACAAATTTATCTTTATAAAAAAATTAATTTAATTTTATATTAAATCTTATTTTAAATATAAAAAATATAAAATATATATTATAAGATAATTTTAATAAATAAAAAAAATTTTTTATAAAATAAAAGTATAAATTTTTTTATTATAAAATCTATAATAAATTAATTTAATTCATAAAAATAAGAAAATAACTGGTTTAAAGTTTATAAATTAAAATATTTATTTTATTAAAAATTAATTTACTAAAATAGTAAAAAATATTTTATAAAAATATAAATATATAAAAAATATAGAGTATTTTAATATGAATAATTTTTTTCTTGAAAAAATAGTTAATAAAAAATTAAATAATGATAAATATAAAAATGATTATTCGCCTAACGGATTACAAGTAGAAGGAAAATCAGAAATTAAACGTATAGTAACTGGAGTAACTGCTTGTAAAAATCTTTTAAATATGGCTGTAAAATATTATGCAGATGCAATTATTGTACATCACGGTTATTTTTGGAAAAACCAAGAAAAAAAAATTTTAGGAATGTATAGAAATCGATTAAAAATATTATTATCTAATAATATTAATTTATATAGTTGGCATTTACCTTTAGATCTTCATCCTAAAATAGGTAATAACGTTCAATTAGGAAAAATATTGAATATTTCTATTTATGATTACATTTCTCCGTATGTTCCAATTGGAAAATTTAAAAAAAAACATACTGCAGCATCATTAAAAAAGGTAATTATAAAAAAACTAAAAAGAAAACCATTCTATTACGGAAAAACTGGTCCAAAATATATTCATAATATAGCATGGTGTACAGGAAAAGGACAAAATTTTTTTAATCAGGCAGTATCTTCAAATATTGATGCTTATTTGACCGGAGAAGTATCAGAAGAAACAATACATATAGCAGAAGAAAATAATATACATTTTTTTTCATTAGGACATCATGCTACAGAAAAATCAGGAATTTCTTTATTAGGTAAATGGTTATCTAAAAAAGATAAAGATTTGAATATCAAATTTATTGATATTCATAACCCCATTTAATAAAATTAAATATTAATTAATATTTTAATTTATTAATTTTTTAAAAATTTAAATAAAATAAATATGAAAAATAAAAAAAAAATACCCTTCTTTAAGAATAATGGATGGTTATATTCAGATAATCAATTATTTTTAGAAAATATTTATAAAAAATTTTTATCTAATTCTGAAAAATTAAATAACTCGTGGAGAAATATATTTAATCAACTATTAGATCAAAAAAATTTTAAATATAAAGATAAAGTATTTAAGGATCTAAAAAAAAAAAATATCAAATATAATTCAAATAATTCAAAATATAATAATAATTCTATAATTTTAAAAGAAAAATTTTTAAGTTTCATAAATGCTTATAGATATTTTGGACATTACATATCACGATTAAATCCATTAATTTTAAGTAAAATAAAAAATAATATTCCTGAATTATCATGTTCATTTTATAAAATAAAAAAAGAAAAATTAAATTCCTTAATATATTTTGATTTTTTATTTTTTAAAAAAAATATTAATTCTTTTAAAGAAATATATTTATTTTTTAAAAAAAAATATTGTAATTATATCGGTTTTGAATATATGCATATTAATAATTCAAATGAAAAAAAGTGGTTACAAAAATATATTGAAAATAATGATTTTACAAATTCTATATCTGATATAGATAGAAAAAATATATTAAAAGATTTAATTAAATCTACTACTTTCGAAAAATTTATTCATACTAAATTTCCTGGTAGTAAAAGATTTTCATTAGAAGGATGTGATGTTTTAATTCCTCTTTTAAAAAAAATCATAACATTTTGTATAAAAAAAAAAACTAAGAAAATATTTTTAGGTATGGCGCATAGAGGAAGATTAAATGTTATGCAAAATGTTTTAAAGCATAATGTTTTAAATATGTTTCAAAATCATTCTAAAATATTTAATAATAATAACGGAACAGGTGACGTAAAATATCATTTAGGATTTAAGAAAATAATTAAATTTAAAGAAAAAGAAATTGAAATTAATTTATTAGATAATCCATCTCATTTAGAAATTATTACTCCTGTTGTTATTGGTTGTTGTAAATTTTTTATAGATAAAACAAAAAATAAAGATAATCCTTTACCAGTGATTATACATGGCGATGCTGCATTTATTGGTCAAGGAGTTATACAAGAAACATTAAATATGTCTCAAGTTCCAGCATATAATGTTTTTGGCAGTATACATATTATTATAAATAATCAAATTGCTTTTACTACATCTAATTCAAAATATCTCAGAACTAGTACATACTGTACGGATATTGCTAAAATGATTAACTCTCCTATATTTCATGTTAATGCTGATAAACCAGAATTAGTCATTTTTGTTCTTAAGTTAGCTTTAAAATTTCGATATTTATTTAAAAAAGATGTTTTTATTGAATTAATTTGTTATAGACGATTAGGTCATAATGAAGTAGATGACCCGTATATCACACAACCAAAAATGTATAATATAATTAATCAACATAAACGTATATGTTATTTATATTTTAATAAAATAATTAATATAATAAATAATATAAAAATTTCATATAAAAAATTATATAAACATTATATGAATAAATTGTCTAATATTTTAAAAAATAATAATAAAAATTCAAAAAATAAAATATCACTATATAAAAAAAATATCTTATTAAAAAATTTAAATATTAAAAAAATTAATTATAAAAAAATAAAAAAAATAGTCAAATATTTATTTAAATTACCCAATAATTTCATTATGCATCCTCAAGTAAGAAAAATTTTCTATAATAGAAATAAAATGATAAATAATAAAATTCCATTAGATTGGGGTATGGCGGAAAATTTAGTATATGCTGTTTTAATGTATTATGGTATTACATGTCGATTAACAGGAGAAGATGTTAGTAGAGGAACTTTTTGTCATAGACATATTTCTATAGTTTGTCAAAAAAATAATATTACATATACTCCTTTAAAAAATTTAAATAATTTAAACGGATTATTTTATGTTTGGGATTCAGTTTTATCAGAAGAATCTGTTTTAGCATTTGAACACGGTTATTCTATGGTGTCTAGTAAATTACTAAATATATGGGAAGCGCAATTTGGTGATTTTTCAAACGGAGCTCAAATTGTTATTGATCAATTCATAGTTTCAAGTTTGCAGAAATGGGGTTATTCTTCACCATTAGTAATTTTATTACCACATGGTTATGAAGGACAAGGTCCGGAACATTCTTCAGGAAGATTAGAACGATATTTACAATTATGCGCTCAAAATAATATAAAAATATATATACCAACAACAGTATCTCAAATATATCATATATTATTAAAAAAAGGAAAAAGTTTATCTAAAAAACCTTTAATTATTTTTACTCCCAAGTCATTATTAAGAAATCCATTAACATTTATTTATATTAAAAAATTATTAATTGAAAAATTTCATAAAATATTAATTAATAAAACAAATAAAGAAAAAAATTTAATATATCGTGTTATTTTTTGTTCAGGAAAAATTTATTATGAATTATTGGATTTTTATAAAAAAAATAAAATTGCTGATTCAGTAATAATACGTATTGAACAACTGTATCCTTTTCCTTTTTTAAAAATAAATAATATTATAAATCAATTTATTAATATTAAACATTTTATATGGTGTCAAGAAGAACCTATGAATCAAGGTAGTTGGACATATATTTATTTTTATTTTAAAAAGTATATTTTAATACATTATAAGAATATAGAATTAAAATATTCTGGTCGTCCAAAATTATCTTCTACTGCTGAAGGAAATTTTCTTAACCACCAAATACAACAAATAAAAATTATAAAATTAGCATTTTCCATATAAATAAAAAAAATAATAAGTGAAATTTATGAAAAAAAATATCGAAATTTTAGCTCCAGACTTACCTGAATCAGTTAATAATGCAATTATGTTAAAATGGCATAAAAAAATAGGAGATTATATTAAAGAAGATGAACTGATCGCTGAGATTGAAACAGATAAAATTATCTTAGAAATTTCATCTCCCGCAAATGGCATTTTAACATCACAAATATTATCAATTGGACAGATAATTAAATCAAAATCAATACTTGGATATATTCAATCAATTAATTTAGAAAAAAATATATCTAATGCAAATAATGAATTTAAAAAAAATAATCATTCTCAATTTTTTTTTACACCTAAAATGCGTAGATTAATTTCATATAATAAAATAAATAAAAAAGAAATAAAAGGTATCAAAATAAATGGAAAAATTACTAAAAAAAATTTTATCATTGAGAAAATAAATAAAAAAGACAAAAAAAAAATAGATCAAAAAAAAATATTTGATAAAAAAAATATTAATAGACGTAGTTATACTAGAATTTCTATGAATCCATTGAGAAAAAAAATTTCTGAAAGATTATTATTAACAAAAAAAAAAACAGCAATGTTAACAACTTTTAATGAAGTAAATATGAAACCTATTATTTCATTAAGAAATAAATATAAAGATATTTTTAAAAAAAAATATGAATCTAAGTTAGGTTATATGTCTTTTTATGTCAAAGCAGTAACTCAAGCATTAACACAGTTTCCAGAAATAAATGCATCAATTGATGGTTCTGATATTATCTATCATAATTATTATGATATAAATATTGCAGTATCAACTCCTAGAGGTTTAATAACTCCTATTTTAAAAAATACTAACTCTTTATCTATGTTTGAAATTGAAAAAAAAATTAAGTCTTTTTCTATTTTAGGCCAAACCGGTAAAATAAAATTAGAAGATTTAGAATCTGGTACATTTACCATTACTAATGGAGGTATATTTGGTTCATTAATGTCAACTCCTATTATTAATTACCCACAAGTAGCAATTTTAGGTATGCATCATATTAAAAATAGACCAGTAGTAATATGTAATAAAATTAAAATACTACCTATGATGTATTTAGCATTATCATATGATCATCAATTAATTGATGGAAAACAAGCAATACAATTTTTAAATTATATAAAAGATATTATAGAAGATTTTTCACGTATTATTATTAATATATAAATATTAATATTCTAGTTTTATAAAATTTATATATTATTTTTAATAAAATAAAAATATTACTATATATATAAATATATATAATTAGAGTTATTAAAAATTAATAATTTATAAAAAGTTAACTATTTATTAATTATTTAATTTATATTATTTATATATACATATAGTTATAAAAATAATAAAATGTTTATTATATTAATAATATATATATACACTGTAATATAATATTAAATTTATAAAAATATAAATCATTATAAAAATAAAAACTTGGGTAATTTATGAATATAAAAAAAATAATTTTAATGAGACACGGGGAAAGTAAATGGAACCAATTAAATAAATTCACTGGATGGAAAGATATAAAGTTATCTGAAAAAGGAAAGAAAGAAGCACTAGATGCAGCAAAATTATTAAAGAAAAATAATTTTTCTTTTGATATTGCTTTTACATCTCTTTTACAAAGAGCTATAAAAACTACTTATATAATTTTAAGTTATTTAAATTGTATGTGGATACCAGTATATAAATCATGGAAATTAAATGAACGTAACTACGGGTCCTTAGAAGGGTTAAATAAAGAGGAAACAATAAAAAAATATGGAAAAAGACAAGTACAGTTATGGAGACGTAGCTTTAAAATTTTTCCTCCAAGCTTAAATATTAAAGAATTTAATAATTTAAAATCTGATCAAAAATATAAAAAATTAAAAGAAAATGAAATCCCAACTTCTGAAAGTTTAGAAAAAACATTTAATCGAGTTATTCCTTTTTGGAAATTAAAAATTATTCCACAATTAAAAAAAAATAAAAATATTATTATAGTAGCGCACGGTAACTCATTACGTGCATTAATAAAATATTTAAATAAAATTAATGATACTGATATTACAGATCTAGATATTTCTACAGGTTCTCCTATTGTATATGAATTTTCTGGCACAAATAAACCAATAAAATATTATTATTTATAAAAATATTTTTTAAAATAAATTTTTTATAATTTAAATAAATATTTAAATTATAAATAATTTTATTATATAAATATATTTAAACAAACATATTAAAAATATAAATATTTTTTATATATTTTTGATTTTTGTAAATAATATATTCTTTATATATTATAAATATTAATAATTTTTATATTATTAAAAAATATATAAAAATTAAGGTTACATAATTATTATGATTAAAAAGATAGGAGTATTAACAAGCGGGGGTGATTCTCCCGGAATGAATGCAGCAATTCGATCTATAGTATATACAGCTTTAAATAATAATTTAGAAGTAATGGGGGTTTGTAATGGTTTTTTAGGGTTATATAAAAATACAATGATACCTTTATATTATAATGATGTTTCTAATTTAATTAATAAAGGTGGAACATTTCTGGGTTCTTCAAGGTTTTTAGAATTTAAATTAGAAAAAATAAGACTTGTAGCTATAAATAATATTTTTAAAAGAAAAATTGATGTTTTAATCATTATTGGTGGTGATGGATCATATATAGGAGCTAAATTCTTAACAGAAATGGGTATCCCATGTATTGGAATACCAGGAACTATAGATAATGATGTTTCAGGAACTGATTATACTATAGGATATTTTACTGCTCTAGAAACAATAGTAGGCGCAATTGATAAGTTAAGAGATACTACTTCTTCACATCAAAGAATTTCAATAATAGAAATTATGGGTCGTTATTGTGGAGATTTAACTTTATCAGCATCTATAGCTGGAGGTTGTGAATTTGTTATTATTCCAGAAATTATTTATAAAAAAAAATCATTATTGTTAGAAATAAAAAAAAGTATTAAAAAAGGAAATAAACATGCAATTATCGCAATTACTGAAAATATATGTGATGTAAATAAATTAGCAAGATATATTCAAAAAAAAACTAATCAAGAAACACGATCAACAATACTTGGATATATTCAAAGGGGAGGGATTCCAATTGCATATGATAGAATTTTAGCATCGCGAATGGGGATATATGCAGTACAACTGCTATTAAAAGGAAAAAAAGGAAAATGTATTGGAATCATAAATAACAAAATTGTTCATCATGATATTAATTATGCTTTATTAAATATGAAAAAATCTTTTGAATACGATTTATTAAATGTAATAAAAAATTGCAATAAATAAATTTTTATTTTATAAATCATGGTGTTACAATAAGTGCCGGTATACCGGCGCTTAAATATAATTTATTTTTATATAAACAATTAAAAATAACTATTTTTTAAAAAATTTAACTTAAAAAAAAAATTATATTTTTTATTTATTTTTTTAATATAAAATATATATAATATTATATATTTGTTATTTCTATAATTTTAGTAAATTCTTTTAATTTTAAAGAAGATCCTCCTATTAAAAATCCATCAACATCTTTTTGAGTAATTAATTTTTTTGCGTTTTTTCTAGTAACAGAACCTCCGTATTGAATAAAAAAATTTTTAATTTTATGATTAATTTTACTTTTTATATAATTACGTATAAAATGAGAAATATATTGAACTTCTTTAGCTTTAGCTGAATTTTTAGAACCAATTGCCCAAATAGGTTCATAGGCAATAATAGAATTATCAAATGCATAAGAACCACATATATTAAATATTACATCAATTTGTTCCATACATATTTCTTTAGTTTTTTTATTTATTTTTTCTTCTTGAGTTTCTCCAATACACAAAATAGGAATTAATTTTTTTTCTTTTAAAATATGAAATTTTTTTGCAATAATTGTATTACTTTCTTTATGATTAAATCGTCTTTCTGAATGGCCAATAATAACATATTTAACCCCTATGTCTTTTAGCATACAAGAAGAAATTTCTCCTGTAAATGGACCTAAAATATGATTATCAACATTTTGAGATCCTAAAAAGAATTTTTTATTATTAGACGAAAAAATTTTTTGAATTAAGTAAATATATAAAACAGGAGGTGTTATTATTACAGTGCATTTTTTATGATATTTACTTAAAAATCTATTTAATGGTTCAAAAAATTTTCTAATAAATACTTTATTACCATTTAATTTCCAGTTACCAATAATGATGGGTTTAATCATTTTATTAACTACCCCTTACGAGCAACTATTGGAGTATAATATACTCTAATAATTGCTAAATTATAAAAAATATTTATTAAATATTATAATATATACAAGAATTTTAATAAATTTAGTTATTTTTGTACATATGATTTATTCGATCCCTTAATTGTTTACCTGGTTTAAAGTGTGGAACATACTTTCCTTTTAAATAAACTTGTTCGCCTGTTTTTGGGTTTCTACCCATTCTAGCAAATCGATAATGTAAAGAAAAACTACCAAAACCTCTAATTTCAATTCTATTACCTTTTTCTAAAGATAATGACATGTATTCTAAAATATTTTTCACGATATATTCAATATTTTTTGCTGGAATATATTTTTTTTTTTCAGTAATTCTTTCAAACAATTCTGATTTTTTCATATATCCTCTAAATAAAACTGTCAAATATTTTAATATTTTAATAATTTTTTTTAATTTATTATATTTTCCAATACTTTTGTTGTAGTATTATCAATTTTATTAGTATCAATTAAATTTTCTTCTAATAATTTTTCTTTCATATTTTTATTATGTATATCTTCTGTAATAGATAAGTAGATAATTCTATTTTTTTTATCAAACCCTAAAATTTGTGTTAATAAATTTTTTCCTATAGAAATCTGTGATATATATTGCTTACGATAATTAGCAGGTATATCAATTAATTTTAAACAACCTTGAACTCCTTTTTCTATATTAAATAAAATAGCTTTTTCTTCAATCGATTTAATTAAACTATTAATTATAGTATTTTTTTTATTTTTTAAAATATATTTATGAAAGGGATCTTCTTTTAATTGTTTAATTCCTAGAGATATACGTTCTCTGTCAGGGTCTACTTGTAAAACAATTGCTTTTATGTTTTCTCCCTTCTTATATTTTTTTACTACTTTTTCTCCAGTAATTGACCAAGATAAATCAGATAAATGCACCAAACCATCTATTCCTCCTTCTAATCCTATAAAAATTCCAAAATCAGTAATTGATTTTATTTTTCCTTCTACTTTTGAACCTTTTTTATTGCTATCAAAAAATTTTTTCCAAGGATTAATTTTACATTGCTTAATTCCTAAAGAAATTCTTCTTTTTTCTTCATCAATATTTAATATTGATACACTTATTTTTTCTCCAGAAATAACGACTTTGGACGGATGAATATTTTTATTAGTCCAATCCATTTCTGAAACATGCACTAAACCTTCTACTCCTTCTTCTATTTCTACAAAACAACCATAATCAGTTAGATTTGTTACATATCCTGTATGCTTGCTTCCTTCTGGATAACGTTTAGAAAGATTTTTCCATGGATCAATACTTAATTGTTTTAAACCTAGCGATACTCGTACTTTTTCTTCATCAAATTTTAATATTTTAACTTTAATTTGATCTCCAATTTTGACTACTTCACTTGGATGTTTAACTCTTCTCCAAGCCATATCAGTAATATGTAACAATCCATCTACACCACCCAAATCAATAAAAGCTCCATAATCTGTTAAATTTTTTACTATTCCTTGAATAATATTATCTTCTTTTAAATTTTTTAATAATTGATCACGTTCTGCGCTATTTTCTAATTCAATAACAGCTTTTCGTGAAACAACAACATTATTTCTTTTTTTATCTAATTTAATAACCTTAAATTCTAGTTTTTTTCCTTCAAGATGTATAGTTTCTCTAATAGGACGAATATCTACTAGAGATCCAGGTAAAAAAGCCCTTATTTCATTTAATTCAACAGTAAAACCACCTTTTACTTTTCCGTTAATAATACCAATTACATTTAATAATTCTTTATGAGCTTGTTCTAATTTTATCCATGATTCATGTCTTTTTGCTTTTTCACGTGATAAAAGAGTTTCTCCAAAACCATCTTCAATTGCATCTAAAGAAACATCTATAGTATCACCTATTTTTACTTCTATATTCCCTTTTGAATTTTTAAATTGTTCTATAGGAATAGAAGATTCTGATTTTAATCCAGCATCTACTAAAACTATATCATTATCTATAGATATTATGGTTCCTTTAATAATAGAACCTGGACGTGTTTCTACTTCCTTTAATGATTCCTCAAATAACTCCGCAAAAGATATAGTCATATAAAATAATCTATCAGTATAAAATTATAGATGTTTAAAATTAAAATATTACAATATATTAAACATAAATAATATAGTCAATAAAAACCATTTATATTTTAAAATGGGGCGTAATAACAAAGTATATGAATAATGATATACTATCTATTTAAAAAAAATTCATTAATATAGAATTAACTATTTTTATAAAAAAATTTTTAATATAAAAATATCACAAAAATATTCTAAAAAAATTTTCTCTTTAAAAAAAGAGATATTTATTTTTTTAAATAATTTTTATATAAAATAATATCTAATTATTTTTAAAAATATTTATAAAAACAATTATATACAAGTATATACAAATATATAAATTTTTAAAATATTATCAAATAAAAATATTTAAATTTTTTATTTATTTAGAAAATTAAAAAATAAATTTATATAATTAAATATATAAAGAAATTTTAAAATAATACTTATTATGTTTTCAAAATATTTTTATATAAACTAAAAATAGTTATTATTTATTAAAATAATTTTACATATTAATTTAATAGTGACAAATTGAATAAAATTTTTCAAAAAATAAAGGAAAAGTTTTATTTACACATGTTGGATTTAATAAAGTTACAGGTACTCCAGACAAAGCAACTAAAGAAAAACACATAGCTATTCGATGATCATTATATGTATTTATTGTAGCATGTAAAAATTTTTTTACTGGATGAATTATTATAAAATCAGATCCTTCTTGAACGTTAGCTCCAATTTTTTTTAATTCAGTAGTCATTGCATATAAACGATCTGTTTCTTTAACTCTCCAATTGTATATATTCTTAATATGTACAAATGTGTTAGAAAATAAACCTAACATTGCAATTGTCATAGCAGCATCTGGAATATGATTACAATCTATTGTAATACCAAACAAATTATTTTTCATACAAATTAAAGAATTTTCATTCCAAATTATAGAAGCTCCCATTTTCTTTAAAACACTAACAAAATCTATATCTCCTTGTATACTATCTTTTTTTATACCATTTATTTTAACAGAACCTCCTTTTATTGCAGCGGCTGCTAAAAAATAGGTAGCAGAAGAAACATCACTTTCTATAAAATATTCCCCTGGGGAAATATATTTTTGATTTCCCTTAATATAAAAGTATTTATAATTATCTAAAATATCTACTATAATTCCAAATTTTCTCATTAAATTAATAGTTAAATCAATATATGGTTTAGATACTAAACCACCTTCTACAACAATTTTTGTATCTAACTGAGCTAGAGGAGCTGCTATTAACAAAGAACTCAAAAATTGACTGGATACAGTTCCATTAACGGTTATTTCTCCTCCTGAAAAACCCCCTTTTATATATACAGGAAGATATTCTTTTTTATTTAAATAACTTATATTTGCTCCCCCTTTTTGTAAAGAATCTACCAAATGAAAAATTGGTCTTTCTTTCATTCTATCATCACCAGTTAAAATTATTTTATTTTTTTTTAAAGATAATACCGCCAATAATGGTCGAGTAGCAGTTCCGGCATTACCTAAAAATAATGTAATTTTTTTTTTTGAAAATAAAGGACCAGAAATACCTTTTATTTTACATATTGATTTATCTTTGTTTAAAAAAAATGATATACCTAATTTTAATAATGCATTTAACATATGATTAACATCATCACTATATAATAAATTTTTCAAAATTGTATTTCCAGTAGATAATGCAGATAATAATAATACTCGATTTGAAATACTTTTTGAACCAGGTAAATTTAATTCACCATTAACATATTTTATTGATTTTAAAGTTAAACTTTTTTGCATAGAAAATATTATCCTCTAATAAATAATTTCTTATATATTTTATAAAAATATTTTTTTAACCAAATTTTTTTTCAAAAAATTTCATGAATTTAATAAGAGATTTTACTCCTTGAATAGGCATAGCATTATAAATAGATGCTCTAATTCCTCCTAAAATAGAATGACCTTTCAATCCAAATAATCCATATTTTTCAGATTGTTCAAGAAACATATTTGTTAAATTTTTTTCTTGTAAATGAAATGTAACATTCATACGTGACTGATTAGGCGATGATATATAGTTGTTATAAAAATCAGTAGAATCTAAATACTTATATAAAATTTTTGCTTTTTTTTTATTAATTTTTTCTATAATATTTAAACCACCTAAATTTTTTATCCATTTAAATACTAATCCTGAAACATACCATGAAAATATACTAGGAGTATTTAACATAGATTTTGATTGCATTAACAAATTATAATTTAAAATAGAAGGAATTTTATTATTTAAATTAAATAATAAATTATTACGAATAATTACAACTGTAATACCAGCTGGACCAATATTTTTTTGAGCACAAGCATATATAATACCATACTTTTTTATATCAATTTTACGTGATAAAATAGTAGAAGAAAAATCCCCTACTACAATTTTATTATAAAATTCTGGTTCTTCAAAAATCTCTATTCCTTCAATTGTTTCATTTGGACAATAATGCAAATATGTATTTTTAGATGAAATTTTCCAATATTTAGTAGATTGAATACATATTTTTTTATTTTTTGTTAATTTTCGAACATTAATAATATTTGGTCTACAATATTTTTTTGCTTCTTCTGCAGCAGACAAAGACCAGTATCCACTATTAATATAGTCTGGTTTTATGAATTT
Organism: Buchnera aphidicola (Cinara curtihirsuta); assembly: GCF_900698895.1. Classification (NCBI taxonomy): domain Bacteria; kingdom Pseudomonadati; phylum Pseudomonadota; class Gammaproteobacteria; order Enterobacterales; family Erwiniaceae; genus Buchnera; species Buchnera aphidicola. The sequence continues at coordinate 240,339 of NZ_LR217700.1, forward strand.
TTTAATAAAATTTAATGGTATAGCAGAAAATTGTCCTCTAGCTCCACCGTGACAAAATAAAATATTATAATTTTCGGGAATATTTAATATATTTCGAAAAGTTTTTTCAATTTGCATTGTTTTTTCTATAAAAATTTTACTACGATGACTAACTTCAAGAATTGAAAAATTAGAATTATTCCAATTAAGAAGATTTTTTTTTACTTTTAATAAAACTGATTGAGGAAGAATAGCTGGACCTGGATTAAAATTATATATTATAGACATATTTTTCACCAATATTATTTTATTTTTTTAAAAATTCTAAATAAATTTTAAATATTTTATTTTTATTAAAAATAAAAGATTTTTATTTAAATGATTTTAAAAATTTTATACCATCCATATATGGATACTGTAATACCTTTGGTATAGCTATTTTACCATTTGAACATTGAAAATTCTCTAAAATAGCAGCTAAAGTTCTTCCAACTGCTAATCCAGAACCATTAAGAGTATGTAAAAAACAATTTTTCTTCTTTTTATAATCTTTATATCTAGCATTTATTCGTCTAGATTGAAAATCTCCAGTTAAAGAACATGAAGATACCTCTCGATATAATTTTTGTTCTGGAAACCACACTTCTAGATCATATGTTTTTTGAGAAGAAAAACCTAATTCTCCAGTACAAAGTAATATTTTTCTATATGGTAATTTTAGTAACTGTAATATTTTTTCTGCATGTTTAGTTAATATTTCTAGTGTTTCCTCAGATTTTTTAGGATGTACAATTTGTATAATTTCAACTTTATCAAACTGATGATTTCTAATTAATCCTTTAACATTTTTTCCATAAGTATTAACTTCTGATCGAAAACAAGAACTCAAAGAAGTAAATTTTAAAGGTAATTCATTAGGTAAAATTATTTTATTTTGTACTAAGTTAATTAAAGGCACTTCTGATGTAGGTATTAAAAATAAATTATTATATTTATTTTTTTGATGATTATTATGCATAGAATATGTATGAAATAAATCTTTTTTAAATTTAGGCAATTGTCCAGTACCATACATAGATTGTTCTTTAACAATGTAAGGTACATATACTTCTTCATATCCGTGTAATTTAGTTTGTACATCTAACATAAATTGACCCAAAGCACGATGTAACTGAGCAATAGATCCTTTTATTATCGTATATCCTGATCCTGAAATAATAGAAGCTGTTTTCCAATCTAATCCTTTTAATTTATTTCCAATTTCTATATGATTCATAATAGAAAAATTATATTTTTTTTTTTTACCCCAATGACAAATCTCTTTATTATTTTTATCTCCTATACCAACAGGTATATCTTTATATGGTATATTAGGAATAATACTTAATATTTTAAGTATTTTATCTTTAATTTTTTCTAGTTTTTTTTTTAAACGATCAATAAAATTACGAGAATAAATAAGTTGATTTTTAAAAATATCAATTTCATGATAAATACTTTTTCTATATAATAGATGTTTAGATAATCGCTTATGTTCTGATATTTTTATTTCACTATTTATTTGTAATTTTTTACGTTTTTTCTCTAACTCTTTAAGTTTAGATACATCTAATAAAAAATTTCTTTTTTTTAATTGCTTTTTAAAAAAAGAATAATTTTTTTTAATTTTATTAAAATTTAACATAGCACCTAGATCTTTTAATCTGTAAGTTTTTAAGAAAAATATAAGTATTTATTAGATATATATTTTAAATATAAAAATTACTTAATTAATTAAATTAATAAATAAAATATATTTTTTTATTTTTATAATAAAAATTTAAATAAATATTCAATAAAAATAAATATATATAATACATAATTTTTATTATTACAAAAATATTAAAATAATAAAATTATATTATAGAATAATAATTCTATTATTATACACAAATACTAATTTTATTATATTAACTATTTTTATTTAAAAATATTTTAAATAAAAATACATTTTTAAAAATAGGTACATTATGAAAAAAACAGAAAATAAACATGTACAATTAATTATTATAGGCTCCGGTCCAGCTGGATATACAGCTGCAATTTATTCTTCTAGAGCTAATATCAATACTATGTTAATAACTGGTCCAAAACCTGGAGGACAATTAATACAAACTAATGAAATAGAAAATTGGCCGGGTGATTATAAAAATCTTAGCGGAATTAAATTGATGGATCGTATGTTAAATCATGTAAAAAAATTTTCTATTAATATTAAAAATGATATTATTAAATCTGTAAATTTTAAAAAATATCCATTTGAATTATACGGAGAAGAAAATATTTATTTAAGTAAATCTATTATTATAGCAACTGGATCTTCTACAAAATTATTGAATATTCCCGCAGAAAATGTATATATGGGTAAAGGAGTTTCAACTTGTGCAATATGTGATGGATTTTTTTATAAAAATCAAAATATAGCAGTTGTAGGAGGTGGAAATTCAGCTCTTGAAGAAACAATATATTTATCAAATATCGCTCAAAAAGTACATTTAATTCATCGTCGTGATCAATTTCGAGCAGATAAGATATTAATTAATAGATTATATAATCAAATAAAAAATAATAATAATATTATAATTCACTTTAATTCTTATATTTTAGATATATTAGGAAATAATAAAATAGTAAATAAAATTCAAATTTATTCTAAAACTGAAAAAAAAGAATATCCAATTAATGTATCTGGTTTATTTATTGCTATTGGTCATATTCCAAATTCTGAAATATTTTCTAAATATATTGACATTGAAAATAATTATGTAAAAATTGGTTATAATGATTTAATGAAAACTCAAACTAGTATACCTGGTATATTTGCTGCTGGTGATATATCAGATAATATTTATAGACAAGCTATAACCGCTTCTGCAAGCGGATGTATGGCAGCAATAGATGTAGAAAAATATTTAAGTATTAATAAATATAATTAAATATATTTTTAAAAATTAATTTTAGGAGTTTAAATGAAAGAAAAAAACATAGAAATGCAAGGAGTAGTAATAGATACTTTACCAAATACTATGTTTAAAGTTGAATTAGAAAATAAACATATTATTATTGCTCATATATCAGGAAAAATGAGAAAAAATTATATAAGAATTTTAACAGGTGATAAAGTTACTTTAGAAATAACACCGTATGATCTTAGTAAAGGTAGAATTATTTTTAGAAGCAGATAAATTATCTATATAATTTTAATTTTATAAAATATAAATAAAATATATTTTTATATAAATTGTATATTATAATAATATTATTTTTTATTATTAAATTTATATCTATATATAAAATTATATTTTTATAAAAATATAATTTTTTTTATAAATTAAAAAAATTAGGATTATTATGCGTACAAAATATTGCGGGGAAATAAAATTAAAAGATGTTAATAATATAATTACAATATGTGGTTGGGTTAAAAAAAAGAGATTATTAAAAAATATAATTTTTGTTGATATTAGAGATATAACTGGAACCATACAAGTTGTTTTTAATAAAAATCATAATTCTTATTTTGATTTAGCTTTAACTTTAAGAAATGATTTTTGTGTACAAATTAAAGGTCTAGTTACTATAAAAAAATCAAAAAAGCTTCCTAAAGAACAAAAAACAGAAAAAATAATTGAAGTAATTGCGTTTAAATTAAAAATTTTTAATGGTACCTTACCTATTCCTTTAGATTATAATAAAATAAATAAAGAAGATATACGATTTAAATTTCGTTATCTAGATTTACGTCGTAATAAAATGTTAAGAAATATAAAAATAAGAAGTGATATTACTACATTAATTAGAAAATTTTTCATAAATAAAAATTTTTTAGAAATTGAAACTCCTATTCTTACTAAATCTACTCCAGAAGGAGCATCAGACTATTTAGTTAATAGTCGTTTACATCCTGGAAAATATTATGCTTTACCGCAATCTCCCCAATTATTTAAACAATTATTAATGATATCAGGAATAGATCGGTATTATCAAATTGCAAAATGTTTTCGAGATGAAGATTTAAGATCAGATCGACAACCAGAATTTACACAAATAGATATTGAAATAGCTTTTAAAGAAACAGAATTTTTACAAAACTTAATAAATAAGTTAATCTGTAAACTATGGTTATCTATAAAAGAAGTTCAATTAAAAAAAATCCAAAAAATGAGTTATAATGAAAGTTTACTTAAATATGGAACAGATAAACCAGATTTAAGAAATCCTATTCAATTCATTGAATTAAGTAATTTATTTTTAAATAAAAATTATGAATATTTATTCCCTTGGTTAAAAACCAATCAAATAAATAGAATTATTGCCATTAAAATTTCACACGGAATAAAACTTATTTCTAATAAAAAAATAAATGTTTACAAAAAATTTTCAGAAAAATTAAAAGCAAATCAATTTATATGTATGAAAGTTATTAATATGAAAAATTACATTATAAATATTAATCAAATTATTGATATCAAGATTAATAAAAATATATTAAAAAAAATATTTTTTAGTACTTCTGTAAACAATGGAGATTTATTATTTATAATAGCGGAAAAAATAAATTTAGCAAATAAAATATTAAGTGAATTAAGATTAAAAATAGGAATTGATTTTAAAATAACAGATCTAAAAAAAACATGTCCTATTTGGATTATAGATTTTCCTCTCTTTAAAAGAGATAAAAAAAATAATTTAAAATCTGTTCATCATCCATTCACATCTCCTAAAAATAATATTAAAGATATTTTCTCTATTGATCCATTACAAATTATATCTAGTGCATTTGATTTGGTTATTAATGGTTATGAAATAGGAGGAGGTTCTAGAAGAATAAATAATAAAAAAATACAAAATCAAATTTTTGATTTACTTAAAATCAAGAAAAGAACAAAAAAAGAAAAATTTGGTTTTTTTCTTAAAGCATTAGAATATGGAACTCCACCTCATTCTGGTTTAGCTTTAGGTTTAGATCGTTTAACTATGTTATTAACAAATAGTAATACTATTACAGATGTAATAGCATTTCCAAAAACTAATTCTGCAACTTGTTTAATGACAGGCGCTCCTTGTTAAGAAGGAGGTAATTAAAAAATATAATTTTTATTATTTTTATATATAAATATAAAATATATTTATTTTCTTTAAAAAGTATTTTTTTCAAAAATGAGGATACATGGCCGGACATAGCAAATGGGCAAATACAAAACATAGAAAAAATGCTCAGGATATAAAAAAAAGTAAAATTTTTACTAAAATAATAAGAGAAATTACACTTTCTAGTAAGAAATACGGATCAAATATAAATAAAAATTTTAAATTAAGAACTATTTTAGAAAAAGCACATACATTTAATGTAAGTAAAAAATTAATAAAACAAGCCTTAATAAGGGGTGAAGGAGGAAACAAAAAAAATGTTTTTCATACAATGAAATATGCAGGATATAGTTCAAATGGAATTGTAATTATTATACATTGTAATACTGATAATAGCAATAGAACGGTTTCAAAAATAAGAAATATATTTTCCTTAAATAAAGGAAAACTAACAAAATATAATAATATTAAATATTTATTTAATTTCTTTTATATAATAAAAGTTAAGATTAATGCACATAATAAAAATATTATTTACAATCTTATCAATGAAAATAAAATTATATTCTCTAAAAAAAAACATACAGATTATATTAAAATAACTATAAAAATAAAAAAATTTAAAAAAATAAAAAATATTTTTTTATCTCATTCTATTATATTTAGTAATATAAGTACACTTATTACTCCAAAAGTAATACGTAATATTGATATTATTAATAGAGAAAAAATAATAAATATGATTAATTCATTAAAAAAATTAAAAGAAACTATTTATATAACTCATAACATGAGTTTATAAAAAAAATACAATATTATTAAATTAATTAATTATTAATTTTAATTTTATCTAAAAATATTTATAAAATTAATTATAAATATTTACATATTATTTTTTATATAAAATTATTTTTAATAAATATATTTTTATTTTTCTCAATATATATTATTAACTGAATTGACTATATATGATAAACAATTTAATTTTTTATTTAAACTTATTAATACTATAAAATTTTTTTTGAAAATATTATTTTTACAATAAAAATTATTGTTTTTAAAATATCATTTTAAATTTTATAAAAAAATATTTTTTTAATATAAAATATTATATATATTTAATTATATTTTTATATTTAATAAAATAAATATGTTTAATCATATTTAGTCAAAACAGAATTTATGTAGTTCTTACTATGAATATAAAAATATTTTTATTTTACATTTAAAATTTTATAAGAATTAACTAATGGAAAGTTATATTTTTTATTATTTTTTATCACAATAATTGTATTATTTTTTTTTAATAGTTTTTTATCTTTAAGTAATTGTATTGTAGTATTAGTAGCATATTTATTTTTTAATTTATTGTCTAGATATATTGGAACAACACCTCTATATAATGCTGATAAACGAAGTTTTCTAAAGGAATCGGATATATAAAAAATAGGCAAACCTGATGTAATTCTTGAAGTTAATAATGCAATTTCATTAGATGTTAATATAATAACAACAGCAGAAACATTTTTTAAATGATTAGCAGAATACATAGCTGACATAGATATTGTTTCAGATATATTATCAAATTTTTCATTTAAACGATGTTTAGAAATATTTACACATGGTAACTTTTCAGCGCCTATACAAATTTTTGACATAGTCTGAATAGTAATTTCAGGAAAATTACCCGACGCTGTTTCTGCTGATAACATAACTGCATCAGTTCCATCTAAAACAGAATTAGCTACATCCATAACTTCTGCTCGAGTTGGAAAAGGATTAATAATCATAGATTCCATCATTTGAGTAGCTGTTATAGCTATCCGATTTAATTTTCTTGTCATTTTAATTAATTTTTTTTGTATTCCTATTAATTGATGATCACCAATTTCAACTCCTAAATCACCTCTAGCAATCATAATTGCATCAGATTCCAAAATAATATCTTTCATTATTTGATCAGAAGATATTGCTTCTGCACGTTCAATCTTAGCAATAATTTTTGCTTTACTACCAGCTTTTCTTATTAGTAATCGAGCTTTTTTTAAATCTAAAGCAGATCTTGGAAAAGATACAGCTAAATAATCTACATTAATCATAGCCGCTAATTTTATATCCTCTTTATCTTTTTTAGTTAAAGCGGATGCTGATAACCCCCCTCCAAGTTTATTTAAACCTTTATTATCTGATAAATATCCACCTATAATTACTTTTGTAAAAACTTTTGTATTATTTGTTTTTATAACTTTTAATTGTATTTTTCCATCATCTAGTAATAAAATATCATTATGAAATACTTCATTTGGAAGATTAATGTAATTAATACCTACGGAATTTTCATTTCCCTTATTTTTAGGTATATTTAAATCTAATAAAAAATTATCTCCATTTTTTAAAAAAATTTTTTTTTCTTTAAAACTAGAAATGCGTATTTTAGGACCTTGTAAATCACCTATTAATGCTATAGAACAATTTAATTCTTTTTCTATTAATCGAATTCTATTAACTCGATTAATATGATCTTGAGCTATACCATGAGAAAAATTTAATCTTAATACATTTACACCTGATCTTATTATTTTTCTTAAAATATTTTCATTATCCGTTGAAGGGCCTAAAGTAGAAATAATTTTTGTTCTTCTAATAGAATTCATTATATATTAATCCTGTTTATAGTTATATTTAATCTTTAAAAAAATAATTAACTTTACTTATTTCTTAATGTAAATATTATTATAATTAATATTAAAAAAAATACTTTAATTATATTTAGTATAAATATAATAATTTATTATTTTTTTTATTTTATAAAATTTATTATATATAATTAGTTTTTTATTAAAAAATAAAATATAATTAATTATAAATGAAAAAAACAAAATATATATATTTATATTTAAAAATATTTTATTTTTAATATAATTTTTTTTATTAACAAAATATATTTTTTTGTTTAAAAAAAAATTTATATAATAATTATATATATTCTTATGTATAATGTATCAGGGTTAAAATATGATATTAAAAATAATACCGCAAGATTTAATAATTTTTGGAAAAAAAGGTGATTTAGCTCAAAAAAAATTATTTCCAGCTTTATATCGTTTAAAAAAAAAAAAAAAATTAACAACCAATATGCGAATTATTGGAATAAGTCGATCTCAAAAAAAAAAAAAAGAATATAAAAACATTATATATAAATTTTTAAAAAAATTTTTAAATGAAAATATAAAATTGTCTATATGGAATAAGTTTAAAAAACGTCTTTTTTTTTGTAAAATAGATGTTAATAAAATTTATGATTTTAAAAAATTAATGAATTTTTTTCAAAAAAAAAAACACTTTTTAATTAATTATTTTGCAGTATCCTCAAATATATTTATTAATATTTGTAAAGGATTAGCATCTATTCAATTAAATACAAAAATATCTAAAATTATTATAGAAAAACCTATTGGTAATTCTTTAAAAACATTTAATATTATTAATACATCTATTAAAAAACATTTTTCTGAAAAACAAATATTTCGTATTGATCATTATTTAGGGAAAGAAACTATACTTAATCTCATCTCATTAAAATTCGCTAATCCCTGGTTTAAAAATATGTTAAAAAACACAAATATTGATCATATTCAAATTACTATATCTGAAAGTTTAGGAATAGAAAAAAGATGGGATTATTTTAATAAAACTGGGCAGATAATAGATATGGTACAAAATCACATGTTACAAATTATTTCAATTTTTTCTATGAATACTCCTAAATCATTAAATAAGAAACACATTCAAAAAGAAAAAATAAAAATTTTAAAATCTCTAAGTCATATTAATAATAAAAATATACATAATAATATTTCATTAGGACAATATTCTAAAGGAAAAATCAATAATAATATTATTATGCCATATTCAAAAGAAAAGGGAGCAAGTAAAAACAGTTTAACTGAAACATTTGTTGCTATAAAATTATATATACATAATACACAATGGAAAAATATTCCATTTTATATACGCACAGGGAAGAGATTACCTAAAAAATGTTCAAAAATTGTTATTTTTTTTAAAGAAATAAAAAATAATATTTTCTATACAAAAGAACTAAATACTATTCCGAATAGTATAACGATAATTTTGCAGCCAGAATTTGGAATAAAAATAAAATTTTTTAATAAAATACCAGAATTAAATTCAAATTTTAAATTACAACCCTGTGAAATGTTTTTAAATTACAAACAGATTTTTAAAAATTATTCTATACCTGAAGAATATGATCGACTACTATTAGATTGTATACAAGGAAATCCATTTTTATTTGTTCATGAAAAAGAAATTATATATTCTTGGAAATGGATAGATCCTATAATACAAGCATACAAAGAAAATCCATCATTATTAGAATTCTATCCATCTGGAACTTGGGGTCCAAAATCATCAAATGATTTACTATGGAATGATAAAAGATCATGGGATAATGATTAATAATCATAAATAAAATTAAATATAGAGATATATTTTTTATAAAAGTTAAATTTATTTGAATAAGAATAATAAAAAATTATTTTTAATTTCTTTGAAATATTGTTAATTTTTATTTATTTTTAAAATAAAAAAACTATTTTTAAAATTAAGGAAAGTTTTATTAAAAAAAATATTTATTTATATTAAAAATAGTTTTTAAATAAATTTTAAAAAAATTGAAATTCAATTTTTATATAAAATACATATCTAAAATATTTAATATTAAATATATATTTATATTTTTGTAAATATAATTTTATTAGTAAAATTAATATTATATTGTAATTATTTTAAAATTAAATAATTCAATTAATTAATATATTAATTATAAGTTAAAATATTATATATATAATTTAATAAAATTGAATTTTTTTAGGAGTATTCTTTTATGTATTTTTTTTTAGATTCGTCTGCTTGGGGGGGTCTGTTTACTTTAATATTTTTAGAGATAATTTTAAATATTTATAATACAATATTTATTACTTTTTCATCTAAAAAATTTCCTCTTGATCAATGTAATCAGACTAGAAATATAAGTTTAATACTAGCTTTATTTATACGGTTTATTTTTTTAATAAAAACATCATTTTTAATAAATTTAATAAAACCAATTTTAATAAGTAAAATTTTTATCTTTTCTATAAAAGAAATAATTTTACTAATTAGCGGTATATATTTATGTATAAAAATAATTTTTGAATTATTTAATTATATAAACATTAAAGTTAAAAAGAAAAAACAAAAAAATAAAAAATCAAGATTTTGGTATATAATTGTTCAACTTATTATATTTAATATAATTTTATCAATTAATTTTATAATGACTGCTATAGAAATGACACAAAAATTATCAGTAATAAGGACAGAAATAATAATATCTACAATATTAATGATATTTTCATATAATTTATTTATTAAATTTATTAATTGGAAAAAAAAAATAATTATTCTATATTTAATTTTTTTATTAATAATTAGTTTAAATTTAATTTTAGAATCATTAAGATTTTATATTCCTAAAGAATATTTATATATATCTATTGGGTTTTATTTATTTATTGAAATTATAAATCAGATAAGAAAAAAAAATATAATTCAACAAAAAGAAAAAAAACCAATAAGAAAAAAAATATACAATAAAATATATAGTATTATTAACACTAAAAAAAAATATAAAATAAACAAAAAAAAATATTTATCTTTAATTCAAAAAAAAGATAAAACTCATAATTATATAAATAATAAAAAAAATATAAAAAAAATAAAAAATAATGAAATAAAAATAATTATTAATATGTTAAAATTTAATAATAAAAAAATCAAAAATATTATAATTCCAAAAGAAAAAATTGTATGGATAGATATTACAAAAGATTACAATAGTATTAAAAATAAATTACTAAAAATTTCACATAATATAATACCAGTATGTGAAAAAAAATTAAACGAAATTATAGGAGTTGTTCCAAAAAAAAAATTACTTCAAGTAATTAATAATAATAAAGATATATATAATTTATCTATTAAATATCCACCATTTATTATTCTAGAAACAATTACAACAATTAATTTATTAAATATTTTACGTTATTGTAAAAATAACAGCGTTATAATTAGTAATGAATTTGGTATAATAAAAGGATTAATTAAACCTATAGATATATTTAATATTATAGCGGGGAAATTTTTAAATAAAAAAAATGTACCAAAAATAATTATTAACAACAATAACTGGATAGTGCATGGTACTATATATTTAAATGATTTAAAAAAAATATTAAATATTAATATTTTTAAAAAATATCATGACTGCATTTCAATAGCTGATTTTTTAATAAAAAAAAATAAAAATATTCCAAAAACAGGAACTGTAATTTACAGTAAACCTTATAATTTTTTAATTGTAAAATCTAATTTGTATCAAATACATCTAGTAAGAATAACCAAAAACAAAAAAAAATAGAATAATATATATTAAAGTATTAAGGAATTAAACCAAATATGAATTTTACTAAAACAATTTTAGCTTTAGATACAACATTATATTCTTGTTCTGTGTCATTGCTACATAAAAAAAAAATATATAGTTTATTTAAAAGTAGCTTTAAAAACCATGAAATATATATACTTAATATGATTAAAACAATTTTAAAAAAAGCTAATACTACTTTAAGAAAAATAGATTTTATTGCTTGTACCATAGGACCTGGAAGTTTTACTGGAATTAGAATCTCTATTGGAATATCACAAACAATATCAATTATTTATAAAATTCCAATTATTGGTTTTTCTACATTACAAATTTTATCAGAGCAAAGTTGGAATATTAACAAAATAAATCGTGTTTTAATTGCTGTTCAGATTTCTAAAAATCAAATTTTTTGGGCAAAATATTTAAAAAACAAAATAGGTTTATGGGTTGGTATACATACAGAAAAATTATACAATAACATAAATAATATTAAAAAAATAACAAAAAATTACAAAGGAATTTGGTCTACTATTGGATTTAAAATAAAAATAAATTATTTTAAAAAATCTACTAAATTATTTAATACTCATATTACCACTCCTCACTCTAAAGATATTATTTCCTGTTCTATAAAACATTTACAACATAATAAAAAGTATAAAATAATGCAAATATATCCAAGATATTTATCCCCTATATATTAAATATATTTATAATTCTGTTTTTTTTATTTTAAATTTGGTATATTTACTTCCAATATAAATATATCTTTATTATTTTTTTCTATTTGAATTGATATTTCATTTGGTTTAGTTTTTATGTACTTTGCAATTACTAGTAATAAATCATTTTTTAATTGTGGAAAATAATCTGGTTCTTTTGAATTTTTTTTCTGTTTTTTTATTATTATCTGTAATCTTTTTTTAGCTAAGTTAGCTGTATACTTTCTTTTTGATAAAAATAAATCTAATAAAATCATATTTATCTCCTAAACAACCATTGAAAAAAACTTTTTTTTTTCTCTGAAAAAAATCGTAATGGTATATTTATTCCTAATAACCTTTGAACTGTATCTGAGTATGCTTTCCCAGCAATAGAAATTTTATCTAATATTACAGATAATCCTTGATTAGAAGATTTTAATACAGAAGGATCTTCTGGGATAACTCCAATTAAAGGTATTTGAAGTATATCTAAAACATCATCTACACTTAACATATCACCTTTTGTTACTTTTTTTAGATTATATCTAGTTAGTAATAAATATTCTTTGACTGGTAAATCATTATTTTCAGCTCTTTTTGATTTAGAAGATATAATTCCCAAAATTCGATCAGCATCTCGTATAGAAGAAATTTCTGGGTTAGTTACAATTATTGCTTCATCTGCAAAATAAAGAGAAAGAATAGCTCCTGATTCAATACCAGCGGGGGAGTCACAAATAATAAAATCAAAATTCATATCTAAAAGAATTTGTAAAATACGTTCTACTCCAGATTTTGTTAAAGAGTCTTTATCTCGTGTCTGAGAAGCTGGAAGTAAAAATAGATTTTTAGTACGCCTATCTCTAATTAATGCTTGATGAATAGAAGCTTCTTCTTTAATTACATTAATAAAATCATATACTACACGACGTTCACAACCCATAATTAAATCTAAATTTCTTAATCCTATATCAAAATCAATAACTACAGTTTTTTTTCCATATAAAGCTAAACCAGTTGCAATAGAGGCGCTTGAAGTAGTTTTTCCTACACCCCCTTTACCTGAAGTAATAGTAATAATTTTAGACATATAATTAACACCTCTATAATATCATATATAAGAATATTTAAATTAAATTTTTTATACACAAAATATGATTTATTAAACTAATTTCAACACTTTTCCCTAAAAATTTTAATGGTATTTGTTCTATTGTTAAATATTCTCCAGCAATAGATATTAATTCTGCGAATAGGTGTGTACAAAAAATTTTTCTAGTAATATCCCCGTTAGCTCCAGCTAACACTCTTCCTCTCATTACGCCATATATATGGACATGACCATCTGAAATTAATTCAGCTCCTGAACTAACATTATTAGTAATTATTAAATCAGTATTAGGTAGATATATTCTTTGACCGGAACGTACTAATTTATTAAAAACATAATTTTTTTGATTATTTATATCATAATAAGATGAATTTATATGTTTATTTTGATTATTATTATTATAATTTTTATTTTTATAAATTTTTGATTTAATTTTTTTGTGTAGAGAAAAAACAGGCAATCCAGATTTTGAAATTATTTTTTCTATATTTTTATTTTTACAACCTGTTATACCAATTAAAAATAAACCAATAGATAAAATAAAATTTTTAATATTAATCCAGTCAAACTTATATGATAATTTTTCTATATTTAGCATAATAGGTATATTTTTAAAAAAAGAAGGAGATTCTTGAATTTTTTCAATTAAAAAATCTTTAAAATAACTAAATTTTATATTTTTTACATAAATTACTAAAATAGTAAAATTTTTTTTTTCAAAAGTAATTAACTGATGTTCCATATATTTTAACCTGATATATAAATAATATTAATTATATAACAATAATTATTGTAAATAAAATAAATTTTAATATATAAATAAAATTAAATATTATATACTAAATATAGTTTCATATATTCCTCTATTATAAGATAAATATATTTATAGTAAATACACGTGATATTTTTTAAAAATATATATTTATTTAAAAAATAAAATTATATATATAATTATCAATAATTATCAATATTTTTACTATTATCTATTAAAGAAAACAAATACTATGTACTCTCAATCATTATCTTTATCTAAAGAATATCAATTATTAATAAAAAATATTCAATTATTTAAAAATAAATCTACAATTTTATCTGGAATAATACCATATCAATTATTTAATAAAAAATTTTTTAAAAATTTTATTATATATATTCAATATTATGATTTATATAAAGTAAAAAATAAAAAAATAAATAAAAATATTATTTTAAATAATTTCTGTTATAAAAATAAACTCAATACATATAAACAACTAATTTATTTTTGGGTTAAAAATAAAAAAGAAGTTAAATTTCAACTAACATATTTATTATCATTTATTTCAAATAGTTGTCATATATATATAATAGGTAAAAATAAAAGCGGGATTAATAGTATTAATAAAATATTTAATAATTATTTAATATTTAAAAAAATAGATTATGCACGTAATTGCTGTTTATATAAAGGATACATTAAAAATAAACCAAAATTTTTACTAAAAATATTTATAAATATTTATACATGGAATAATATAATAATTAAAAGTTTACCTGGAGTGTTCGGATATAAAAAAATAGATGAAGGAACTAAATTATTAATATCAACTTTTAAAAATAATATTAAAGGAAAAGTATTAGACATAGGATGCGGAACAGGAATATTAAGTATAGCTTTAGCTAAAAAAAATCCTAAATTAGATTTAACATTAATAGACAATTATAATGCAGCTATTTGGTGTAGTAAAAATAATTTAATAAATAATAAAATAAAAGGAAAAGTATTTTTTAGTGATATTTATTCTCAAATAAAAGAAAAATATAACTTAATTATATCTAATCCTCCTATACATAATAATTTAGATATAAATTTAAGTGTAATAAAAAAAATAATAAAAAATGCAAAAAAATATTTAATAAAAAATGGAGAATTAAGAATTATAATACAATCTTTTATATCTCTAAATATATTTTTAAAAAAAATATATTTAAATTATAAAATAATATTAAGAAAAAAAAATTATACAATATTTAAATTTACATTATAAATTACGTTCATACCCGGGGCGGGACTTGAACCCGCAAGGCCATAAAAGCCGAGGGATTTTAAGTCCCTTGTGTCTACCGATTTCACCACCCGGGCATATTTTTCTTTTAGGCGCGTTCTGGAATTGAACCAGATTCTTTGGATTTGCAATCCAATGCATTACCAATCTGCCAACGCGCCTATAAATATATTATATTTTATATGGAGGAAGAGGGATTCGAACTCTCGGATAATTTCTCATCGACGGTTTTCAAGACCGTTGCCTTAAACCACTCGGCCATTCCTCCTCATAAAAACTTAATAAATATATTATACTAAGAAATAAAAAAAGTAAAGCTTTTCAAAAAAAAACGTTTTTAATTAAACAATTTTAAAAATTTAAATATTTTATTAAAAAAATATAATCAAAAAAAAATAATAATATATTTTTATTTAAAAGTATATATAAAATTATCTTAATTTGATTAATCTATTAATAAACAGAAAAATTATTAATTAGTAATTTTTTTATTATATATAACATGATTATCTGTATTAAATTTTTTATTTGTTAATGTATCAATTTTTGTAATAACAAAATTTTTTCTTAATAAATCCTTTTTCATTAAATATTTCTGTATTATTAAAGCTCTTTTTAGAGATAATATTTTATTAATATTTTTTCTTCCTATTATTCCAATATGATCCGTAATTATTAAAATAACTTTATTTTGTTCTTCTTTATTTAGTGTTTTTTTAAAATTTTCCAAAATACGAAATGCTTCCGCAGATAATATAGGGTTATTAACATAACGTTCCATATGATCTTTTAAATCTTCATTTTTTATAATATTTATATTTTTTTGTAAAAATATTTGTCCATTATATTTTTGGAAATTATTCAAATTAGGATATA
Source organism: Buchnera aphidicola (Cinara curtihirsuta) (assembly GCF_900698895.1). NCBI lineage: Bacteria > Pseudomonadati > Pseudomonadota > Gammaproteobacteria > Enterobacterales > Erwiniaceae > Buchnera > Buchnera aphidicola. Next base: position 256,677 of record NZ_LR217700.1, read on the forward strand.
ATTTCCACGAAATACCAGCATCTATATTATTTAATATTCTATTAAAATTATTAAAATTTATTTTTTTAAAACTATTATGTAAATTAATATTTAAATTACCTTGTAAATAATTATTAAATAAACACTCTAAACCAATAGAAAAAATCGGAGACAATTGTTTATATTTCGATAAAACAAAAATATCTAATAATTTTTTACTATTAATTTCAGTTGTTAATTTAGCTCCTATATTTGTATATAGATTAATATTTTTTCTAATAGGATATATAAAATTAACAGCATATTCCATGCTAGAAAAATATATGTCAGTTGTATTTTTTTTGAAATCTTTAATTATACTTTCTAATATATTTGAATTTAATTGAAAATTAACATAAGGATTAAATTTATACTTTGTAAAAATATTTGGATTTAATGACATAAATCCATTTATAATATGACGATAATTATTATAAGATAAATTTTTATATTTATAAAATATTTTTTTAGGATTAAATGAATTTAATTGAATTCCAAAATTCCATTTTTTTACTCTAGAAACAGGTTTTGCATGTACAGTTGAAAAAAAACTAGATATTAATAACGTACAAATAATAAAAATTTTTTTCATGTATATTCCTTTATTATTAAAATTAATAATCTCTATTTACTTTTTAAGAATATTATTTTTAAAAATAATTATTAGATAAAATTAATATAGTTCAATATTACTTACTATAAATTATAACTATAATATTTTTAATTAATAAAAAACATAATATTTTATATTAAAATTATTTTTTAAATATATCAATTATATAGTATTTAAATTATATAAATTTTTATTACTATATAATGTATTATATAAAAAAATATAAAATTAATTTTTATAAATTCTTTATATACCTTCATCTTCATAATAAAACTGTTTTATAGTAATATTATTACACCACAATGATATTATATAAATAAAACTGCCAAAAACACAAACACTAAAAATACGTAAAATTCTAATAAATATATTACCTACATACCAAGTAGATATAAAATAAGATAAAAAAAGTAAAGAAATTGACATAATTATAGTTGATAAAAATATTTTTTTAAAAAAAATAAACCACCCCGGCTGAGGAAAAAAAATTTTTTTTCTATATAAAATAAAAAATAATAATATAGCATTAACCCAAGCAGATATACTTCCAGATAAAGCTAAACTAGATTGATTTAAAAAAAAAACAAAAAATAAATTTAATATTTGTGTAATCAATAAAGTTAAAAAAGATATTTTCATAGGTATAATAACATCTTTTATTGCATAAAAAGCTGTTGATAAAATTTTTACTATTATTAAAGCAATAATACCTAATGCATAATATAAAAGAATTTTTTGTGTAATTAAAGTATCTATATTTGTAAAATTACCATATTGAAATAAAGAAATAATAAATGGTTTTGATAAAAAAATTAATAATGAAGCACAAGGTAAAGATAAAAGCAATGAAATACGTAAACTCCAATCTAATAACTTAGAATAACTTTCAGTATTTTTTAATGTATAATATTTAATTAATTTTGGAAAAATCAAAGTACTAATAGAGGAACCTAATATACCTACCGGCAATTCAGTAAGCCTATCAGCATAATATAACCATGATATAGAACCAGAAGTAAATAAAGAAGCTATAATACTATTAATAATTAAAGATATTTGTCCTATAGATACTCCTAATAATGATGGTATAAGTTTGTATAATACCCTCTTCAAACCAATATTATTAAAATTAATGCTAGGTAATACTAATATTTTTTTTATACTTAAAAATGGTAACTGATATATTGTTTGTAAAAAACCTCCAAATATTACCCCCCAACCTAAAAACAAAATCTGCGGATATAAATAAATATCTTTAAAATAAATACTAAATACAGCAAATAAAATTATACAAATGTTCAATAAAATCGGCGCGAATAAAGGAACCAAAAAAACACCATATATATATAAAATAGATGAAAAAAAAGAAGATAAAGATGCAAAAATAATATACGGGAAAACAATTTTAAAAAGTTTAATAGCTAAATTTAATTTAACAGTATTGTTTAAAAAACCAGGTGACATTGTAATAACAATTACATTAGGAAAAAGAATAGCAATAAACATTATTATTGTTAACAAAATTATTAATAATCCAAATATACATGAAATAAAATCTTTTGTTAAAGAATGTTTATGATTTGTTTTATATTCTGACAATACTGGTATAAAAGCTTGAGAAACTATTCCTTCTGTAAAAATTCTACGTAATAAATTAGGTATCTTAAAAATTGAAAAAAAAACATCAGTTTCAAAAGATACGCCAAAAGTGTATGCGATTAAAAAATCTCGTACAAAACATAAAAAACGACCACTAGCAGTAACTAGACTCATTGATGCTAAAGATTTCAAAAGATTCATTTTGTGTAACCTTAGCTCTTATATTTTATATAATGATTTTAATATTGATTGATACAATTTAATATTTTATTACATTTAATTAATTTTACTTTATTAATGTATAAGTAATAAAAAGATAATTTTCATAAAAAATATTTTTTAATGTCTTAAATATAAAAAATTTAAAAATAAAATAAATAATTTATATTTATATATAAAAATATTTTTTAAAATATATAATTATAAATTATATTATACTGTTATTCATATGATTTAAATAAATATTTTATTAAAATAATAAAAAAAATATTAATAAAAATTACTTTTCTTAATAAAAAAAAATTTATTCTTTGTAAATTTTTTTTATAAATATATCATTATAATAATAAATATAAAAACTATTTTTAAAAAATAAAATAATAAATACTTTATTATAAATTTTATTATTATATAATGTAATAAATATATTTTATAAATTATTTATTCAAAATAATATATTTTATATAATAAGTAAATTACTTAATTTTATTAAGTATTAAATCTTTAAATAGATCAAATATAAATAATACCATAGTATATAAAAACATAAATTTAAAAAATAAAACTATTAAAATAATAAATGATTAACTATATAAAAAAAGAGATTATGAATCTATATAAAAGTTTTTTTATTTTAAAATAAATACTTTTTTATTTTAATAAAAATATGATAAAATAACTTTTTAAAATAATTTTTAAAAAAAATTTGAAAATATTAATAATAAAAAATATTTATATTTCTATAAAATGAGGTTATATATGAACAATACAATACATCCAATTATTACATTTACTGATATACATCTACTTCCAGATAATACTGAAACAAAAAAAAAAACAGATTCTGTTAAAACAGACTTACAAATAAAAAATGTATACAATATTAAAATAAATTCTGATAATAAAAAAATAATAAAAAAACAAGATATAGAATCAGATACTATTCATATTAAACCATTACAAGAAAATAAAAATATAAAAGAAAATGATAATTCAGAAATAGGTTTTTTTTCTATTTTAGATGATCAAGGATGTGAAGGATTTTTAATAGAAGGACGTATAAGAATAAATAAAAATCGTGAAGTAACAATGAATGGTTATCCTTTATTAAATATTAAAGATACAGTCATTAAAGTTCCTGAAAATAAAAAAATACTTGTTAAATCTGAAGGTTTAATTGTAATAAAAGAAGATGATGATAAAAAAACAAATAAACCGACAGTGTTAGGACAATTAAAATTTATTTCATTAAATAAAAATGATGTTGTGGCACGTAAATATAATAAAGTATATGATTTAAATGATTTAGGTTTAGAAAAATATAAACAAAATGAATTAGATATTAAGTATCAATTTTTATCTAGTAAAGAAATTATTGAAAATAATGAAAAAGCCACTAGGAGTTTAATTAAAAAAATAAATTTAATTAGATCTTATGAATTTAATTCATTGTCAAAATTAAAGAAAAATTAAATAATATAAAAAAAATACTTATATTTTTTAAAGATAAAAAATTACATAATTTTTAATTATATTAAATTTATTAATTATCTTTCAATAAAACCTATATTTTATTTTTTATAAAATAAATTAGAAACTAGTAATATACTAGTTTCTAGTAATTTTAGATATATAAAATATATTACATATTTATTGTATGAAATATAAATTTAATTATAAAAAATAATCATTTTCATTTCTAAAAATAGAAAAAATAAAAAAAATTTTTTTCTAAAGTAAAAATATATTTATGTTATTAAAGGTAACATAATTAATGATCAAATCATTTTATAAGATACTTAAAAATATTATACTTATAATACTAATTATTTTTACTATAAATAATAGTATTTTTTCATGTAAGAAAATAATAAATAAAAAAATTTTTTTAAAACCCATTCAAATAATTAAAAAAAATAAAAAAAAAAAAAAAATAATTATTCATCTTGGTTTACAAATTATAAAAATTATAAAATCGGAGATAATATTACTGTTTTATTTAATGAAAAGAATAATATTAATTATAGTATAAAAAAATATATAATTAAACAATCATATTATATATATAATTTTAAATTATTTATTGTTAAAAAAATAAATACATACATTGGAAATATAGAAAAAATAAAGAAATTAATTAATAAAAAAAATTTTTATATAAAAAAAAATATAAATTTAAAATTATCAGTTAGAGTGGTAGCAATATTAAAAAATAAATATTTAAAAATTTTAGGTGAAAAAAAATTTTTTAATAATAATCATATAGAAAAAATAAAATTCTATGGAATAATTAATCCTAAAAAAATCAATTTAAACAATTCTATAAACTCTTCTAAAATTTCTAATTTTAAAATTGAGTATTCAAATCAAAATTTCAAAAAAAACATTTTTTTTTACTTAAAAAAATATTTTATTTTTTAAAATTAAAAATATATACTATTTAATTATAGTATATATATTACTATATATAATTAAAATTATATGAAAATTATATCAAAATTTAAATATATAATTATTATTCTGTATATTTTATTAAATAACAAATCTTTAATATCTGCAAAAAAAATTCATAATCTAATAAATATTGTAGGAATTCAAGATACTCAACTTATCGGATACGGTCTAGTAGTTGGTTTAAATGGTACAGGTGATACAACCGCTCAAATTCCCTTTACATATCAATCATTAAATAATATGTTAACAAAATTTGGAATTTATACTAATAATAGTCAAAATATACAAACAAAAAACACAGCCGCCGTTATAGTAACCGCTACTATATCACCATTAAATTATATCGGACAAAAGATTGATATTACAGTTTCTTCTATTGGAAATGCTAGCAATTTAAATGGAGGAACATTAATAATGACTCCATTAATGGGTGTAGATAAAAAAACTTATGCTATTGCTCAAGGTAATATATCAACAAATTTTCAAGAAAAAAAAATATACTTTAAAAAATATAATAAAGATTTATTAAATAGAAAAAAAATAATTCGCGGAGCAATTATTAAAAAATCTACTTCTAATAAATTTGATAAATATCATCACGGAATTATAATTTTAAAATCTATAAGAAATAATTGGTCTTTATTAAAAAAAATATGTAACACTATTAATATGCAATATTATAATATTGCAACTATTATTGATTTTAACACTATACAATTAAATATACCAAAAAATAAAATTTTACAAAATAAAATTTTATTTCATATATTTAATATAGATATACCATCTAAAAAAAATATACATAAAAAAAAATATAATATATAATTATATATATTTATTAATATATTTTATATATAAGAAAACTATATGAATAATAAAGAATTATTAAAAAAATCAATTATAATACAAAAAAATATGTCAGGTCAAAGAATTGATAATTTTTTATTTAAACATTTTAAAAAATTACCAAAAAGTATGATATATCGTAGTATAAGAATAGGAAAAATAAAAATAAATAAAAAAAAAATAAAACCGTTTTATAAACTTAAAATCAATGATTGCGTTACAACACACTCTATTATAATAGATATAAAAAAAAAAAAATTTATTTAAAAAAATCAATAATTAATTTATTTTTAAAAAATATATTATTTGAAGATAAATATTTAATCGTTTTTAACAAACCGCATGGATTTGCAGTACACGGAGGTAGCGGGATTAATTATGGAGTAATAGAAATATTTAGAGAAATTCGAAAGAAATTGACATTTTTAGAGCTCGTACATCGTATCGATAGAGATACTTCTGGCATACTAATTCTTGCAAAAAAACGTTCTATTTTAAAAAAAATGCATGAAAATTTACGTAAAAAAAAAATATATAAAGAATATTTAGCATTAACACACGGTTATTGGTCTCATAAAAACAAAATAATTTGTTTGCCTTTATCAAAAAGAAAAGATGTTAAAAAAAAAAAAAAAGTGTATGTTCATGAAAATGGAAAACCTTCAAAAACAAAATTTAAAGTAAAAAAATATTTTAATAATACTACTTTAATATCAGCTGTACCTATTACCGGAAGAACTCATCAAATTCGAGTACATACTTCACAATTTGGACATCCTATTATTTTTGATAAAAAATATGGAAATACAGAACAAGAAAAAAAATATATTTTAAAAAAAAATAATAGATTATTATTACATTCATATAAAATTTCTTTTATCCATCCAAAAGAAAAAACAAAAATTTGTATAATAGCTCCATTAGATGAAAAATTTAAATATTGCTTAAAATATTTTTCAAAAAAATAATTTTTTTAAAGAAATAAGGAAAAAAAATGGCAGTACAAAAAAGTAAACCAAGTAGATCAAAAAGAGGAATGAGAAGATCTCATGATCTTATATCAGAAAATCAGTTATCTATAGATAAAACATCAAAGGAAATACACATTCGTCATCATATAACGCACAGTGGATATTATAAAGGAAAAAAAACATTTTTATTTAATAAAAGATCTGAAAAAACATTAAATCAATAATAAAAATTTTATAAATATTAATAATTATATTAAAAATATACTTTTTAAATAAAAAATATTTTTTTTAAAATATTTTTATAACTATAAATATTTAAAATCATTAAATTAAAATTATCTATATAATAAAAATATTTTTCTATATACTATATAAGTAGTAGTATATAGAATAAAAAAGGTTAAGTTATAATTTATGAAAAAATTTTCAGTAATCTTCCCCGGATATGGATTATATAATATAGAATTTTTAAAATCATTTTTAAAAAAATATCATATAGTTCGAAAAACATTTAAAAAAGCATCTGATATATTAAATTATAATATATATAACAACTTTTTTAAAAAAAAGAATAATTTTATTTTTCATAATAAAAATATATATTTACTAACATTTATTTCTTCAGTAGCTATATATAGAGTTTTAGAAAAAGAAATAAATATTAAACCAAATATAATATCTGGACATAGTATAGGTCAATATTCTGCTTTAGTCTGTAATAAAAATATATTATTTGAAGAAGCAATTAATATTATTAAAATACGTAATAAAATTATGTTAGAAGCAGTAAAAAATACTCGAGTTTTAACATTAGTAGTTATTGGATTAAATTATAATCTTATTAAAAAAACTTGTTTATTACTTTCTACTAAAAAAAAAAAGTATTTATTTCTATTATTAACTCAAAAAAACAAATAGTTATTACTGGAAATTATTCTGTAGTATATTCTGTCGGTTTAATATTTAAAAAAAAATTTTATGCTAAAGTAATTCGATTACCAATGTCAATTGCATCTCACTGCTTATTAATGAAAAATTATAAAGAAAAATTTTCTTATTATTTAAAAAAAATAAAAATATTTAAAGGAAAATATCCTATAATTAGTAATCATAATGCAAATATTATTTTATCTAAAAAAGAAATATATTCTTCATTAATAAAACAAATATATAAAACAGTACAATGGAATAAAAGTATAAAAAAAATTATCTCTATGGGAGTAAATATTTTTATCGAAGTAGGACTTGGTAATATATTAACTAATTTAAATAAAGAAAATAAAAATATATTTTCTTACTCAACAAATGAGTATAAAAAATTATTATTAGTTATGGATATAATAAAAAAATTATGAAAAAAAAAATAGCTTTAGTAACCGGAGCCAATAAAGGAATCGGGAAAAAAATTTCAACAGAATTGATATCTTTAAATATATTTGTGATTGGTACTTCTACTACAAAAAAAGGCGTAGAAATAATTAAAAAAAATTTACAAAATAATGGAACTGGAATATTAATAAACTTTTTAAAAATTTCAACAATTAAAATAAAAATTAAAAAATTAATTAATAAGTTTAAAAAAATTGATATATTTATACACAATTCAGGAATTATAAATGATAAATTATTAATTACTATGAAAAATTCAGAATGGAATAATGTAATTAATATTAATTTGTCTTCTATATTTTATATAACAAAAATAATTTTAATACCAATGATCAAACAAAAATATGGAAGAATAATTATAATTAGTTCACTGGTTAGTCACACGGGACAAATAGGACAAACAAATTATGCAGCATCAAAAGCTGGTTTAATTGGTTTCTCAAAATCTTTGGCTTTGGAAGTAGCATCAAAAGGAGTTACAGTTAACTTGGTTTCTCCAGGATATATAATTACAGATATGACAAAAAAAATTTTATCTTTTAATAAAAAAAAAATATTAAAAAAAATACCAATGGGGGTTTTTGGAAAAACAAAAGATATTGCTTATGTTGTATCTTTTTTATCATCAGAAAAATCTTCATATATTACAGGTCAAAATATTCATGTAAATGGAGGAATGTATGTTGACCTTGCTACATAAAAAATATTTATAAAAAATTTTTACTATTCAAAATAATCATCGAGATATACACATGAATAATATTATTGAACGTATAAAGAAAATAATTAAAAAACAATTTCAAATAAAAGAAAAAAATATTTCATTAGATAATGAATTAAAAAAAGATTTTAATATGGATTCATTAGATTTTATAGAATTAATCATGTTACTGGAAGAAGAATTTAAAGTTGAATTATTTGACATAGAAATAGAAAAAATTAAAACAATAAAAGATATTAAAAAGTACATCATAAAAAAAATCAAAAAATAAAAATAGAAAATTTGCCCATGAAAAATTACCCCTGGTTAGTTAGCGAATATAAAAAAATAGTAAAAAAATATTATAATAATAAACTACATCCTATAATTTTAATTCAATCACGTATTGGTTTTGGAGTTTCACGATTAATTTTTAATATTTCTCAATGGATTCTGTGTTCAAATAAAAAAAAAGAAAAAAGCTGTGAAAGATGTTTATCTTGTATCTTAATAAATCAAAAAAAACATCCTGATTTTTATAATTCTAATTATGATTCAAAAAATAAATATATCGGAATAAATATTATTCGTACTATTATAGATGACATTTATCAAACCTCACAGCAAGGAGGAGCTAAGATTATTTGGTTTTCATCTATTAATAGACTTACTATAGAAGCACAAAACTCTTTATTAAAAATTTTAGAAGAACCCCCAGAAAATACTATATTTTTTTTAAATACAAATAATATAAAAACAGTTCTTAGTACTATTACAAGCAGATCCACTATTTACTATATAAATTTACCTAGAGAAAAAGACACCTTAAATTGGCTAAAAGAAAAAAACAAAATTTATACTTCTATTCAACTATTAACAGCTTTACGAATAAATAATAATGCTCCTATAATCACACACAAATTCTTAAATAATAAAAAATTAAATGAAAGAAACATATTTATGATAGCAATATATAAATACATGATTAATAAAAAATATATTAATTTATTAAAAATAATATTAAATTATAGAAAAAAAAAAATAATTATATGGGTTTGTTATCTAATTCTAGATGTTATAAAATATATTATATGTAAAAAATATAAAGTTCAAAATTTAGATCAAATTAAATTAATAAAAAAAATAGCAAAAAAAAATAATTTTAACATATTAATCCAACATTTAAGATCTTGGATTCAATGTAAAAAAATATTATCTAGTTCATATCATATTGATAAAAAATTAATATTTACAGAACAAATTCTATTGTTAACTAATGATATATTAAATAATACTAATATATAATTTAAATAATATATAAGGATAAAAAAAATGTTTTTAATTGATACTCACTGTCACATTAATAATATAGATAATAGTAAAAAAAACTGCAATATAGATAATATTTTAAAAAAAGCTTATAAAAAAAATGTCAGATTATTTTTATCCGTTTCAACTTCTATTCAAGATTTTTATCATATGTTTCAACATACTTTTTTTTATAAAAATATTTTTTTATCTTGTGGTTTACATCCAAATTATAATCATCATAAAAACGATTTAAAAAATATAGAATTAATATCTAAATATAATAAAGTGATTGCTATTGGTGAAACTGGGTTAGATTTTTATAGATCAAAAAAAAAAAAAAGACAGATTGAACTTTTTCAACATCATATTTATATATCTAAAAAAACTAAAAAACCTATTATTATTCATAATAGAAATGCAGATAAAGAAATAATAAGTATTTTAAATACTCATAAAAACCAACTATATTCAGGAATAATACATTCATTTACAGGAACAATAGATTTTGCAAGACAATTATTAGATATTGGATTTTATATTTCATTTTCTGGAATAATTACATTTAAAAAATCACATAATTTAAGATCCATTTTAAAATTTATACCTTTAAACAGATTATTTATAGAAACAGATTCGCCCTATTTATCTCCTGAACCATATAGAGGCAAAATAAACCAACCATATTTATTATGGTATACTGCTAAATTAATTCAAAAATGTTTAAAAATAGATTTTTTAACATTTTCTAAAATATTAAAAAAAAATTTCTATACATTATTTAAAATAAAAAATAATATATACATAAAAACATAATAAAAAAAAACATTAAAAAATGATTTTTATATACTTTTAACAAATAAAAAAAAATTTTATTTACATAAATTTATATTTTACTATTTATAGTTTTTTATTATAAAATATAAAAAATATTTAAAAATCTGCATGTCCTATAGTTCTAGGAAATGGAATTGATTCTCGAATATTTTTAATTCCAGTAATAAATAATATTAATCGCTCTAAACCTAAACCAAAACCAGAATGAGGAACTGTACCATACTTTCTTAAATCTTTATACCAATTATAATTTTCTTTATTTAATCCCATCTCTATCATTCTATTCTCTAAATAATCTATTCTATCTTCTCTCTCTGAACCACCTATAATTTCACCAACTTGAGGAATTAATATATCAAATGCAGATACTGTTTTTTTATCTTTATTCATGCGCATATAAAAAGCTTTTAATAATTTCGGGTAATTTCTTATAATTACCGGAGATTTAAAATAATTATTTACTAAATATTTTTCATGATGAGAAGATAAATCTTCACCCCATAAGATTTTCTCGTTAATAATATGATTATTTTTTAATAAAATATTAATAGCTTCATTATATTCAATATTAACAAAATTAATATTTAAAAAATTATTTAAACGAAAAATAATATTTTTATCAACTTTTTTTTGCAAAAATAATAATTCAGAAACACAGTTATCTAAAACAAAGTTAATTGAATTTTTTAATAATTTTTCTGCAAAAATAGATATATCATTAATATCTGAAAAAGCTTTTTCTACTTCTAACATCCAAAATTCTGTTAAATGTTTTTTAGTATTAGAATTTTCCGCTCTAAAAGTAGGTCCTAAAGAGTAAACTTTAGATAAAGCGCAAGCATAGGCTTCTAAAGTTAATTGACCAGAGACAGTTAAAAATACTTTTTTTCCAAAAAAATAATTTTCTTTATTAGTGTTCTTTTTAATATTAACTTGATTATTAATATCTAACATAGATACTTGAAACATTGATCCAGAACCCTCTGTATCAATACTAGTAATAATAGGAGTTGATACCCATAAATAACCATTTTTAACTAAAAATTCATTTAAAGATTGAAAAACTGCATTTCTAATTCTTGCAATAACGCCAATTAAACTAGTGCGAGGACGCAAATGACAAAAATATCTAATATATTCAATTGTATGTTTTTTAGCTGACATAGGATATAAATCAGGACGATCTATCCACCCTATTATTTCAACATGATTAGCTTTAATTTCATAAGTTTGTAAATCACTAGGAGATAAAATTAAATTACCAGATACTATTACTGAACAACCGATAGTTAATTTAATAATCTCGGTAGAATAATTAAATAAAGATTTTTTAGCAATTACTTGAATAGATCGTGTAGATGAACCATCATATATAGTTAAAAAAGATATTCCTATTTTTGATATTCTTTTACTTCTTACCCATCCACCAATAGTAATTTGTTTATTTAAATAATTATTTTTTGTATAAATTTCTAATATAGAAATTTTTTTCATAACTATTTCCTAATATATAAAATATAAATATTTAAAATTTAATATTATAAAAAAAAAACAACTTATATTCTTGAAAATAAATTTATCTAAATAAAAAGTTTTGTTTATATAAAAACATAAATTCCTTATATATAAACATATCTAAAAATAAATTTACTAATAAGTAATTTCTATTACTGTATATAAACACAATTAATTTTTTTTATTAAAAAAATATCATATTTATAATTTATTTTTACAATTTAAACAACAGCATGAATTTAATTTTATAGAACATACTCTACATTGAATAAACAAACGGTTACAAAAATCATTTAAACAATTTATATGTATACGATCTGTATATTTTTTACAATTAATACACTGAGAAAATATATCATTAGTAATTTTTTCTGATAAACGATTATCAAAAACAAAAATTTTTCCTCGAAAATAATTAGGAAGATTATATTTTTTTACTTGTTTAATATAACTCAAAATTCCACCATAAATATGATATATTTTAGAAAAACCATTATTCTTTAATAAAGCAGTAGCTTTTTCACAACGCACTCCTCCCGTACAATACAAAACAATTTTTTTATTTTTATAAAATTCTAAAAATTTAGGTAATTTTTCTAATTGTTCTCGAAATGTTCGAGATGGAACAGTTATTGAATTATAAAAATGTCCAATTTCATATTCATAACTATTTCGCATATCAACAAAAATAAAATTTTTATTAAAAAAATATTTATTTACTAGAAAAGCATTCAAATAAATTCCAATTTTTTTACGTGAAAAACAAAAATTTTTAATTTTACTAGAAACAATTTGTTTTTTAATTTTTATTTTTAAATTCCAAAAAGCCATTCTTTTATTTTCAATAGTATAATTAATATACATTCTTCTCGTTTTAGAATGAATGCTTTTAAATAAATGTTTAATATACTTATATTTATCAAAAGGAATACTAACTGTACCATTAATTCCTTCTTTTGAAATATAAATACGACCTAAAATATTTTTATTTTCTAAATTTAACTGAAGAAAAAAAAGTAATTTTTTAGGATTTAAAATAAAAAAATATTTATAAAAAGATAAAATAAACCTTTTATTATATAAATAATGTGAATAAATATTTTTTAAATTATTATTTGAAACTATTTTTTTTATTTTATACATATATAATATATTCTGTTAGTAAAAAAATAATAACTATAAAATAGATAACTCTAATTTAACAAATAAATTAAATATTATTTAATAAAAATAATTTATAGATAAACAATTTTTCTATTTAAATTAATATTTTTTTTAATAAGATTTTTTTTTGATTATTAATTTTTTTTAAAACGTCAAAATTACTTTTTAATAAAGATTTTTTTTCTAAAATAAAACATGAAGGTGCATTCATTAAAATTTTTTTATTTAATAAAAAATAATTTATTTTATGAATTTCCTTTTTAAGTAAAAGAATTTTTTTATCTAAACGCTGTAATTCAATTTTAATATCAAAACATGAATCAATAGAAACAAATATTTGTACACCATCAATAATACGCATTATTACAGAAGATAAATTTAATGATGATTGAATCTCAACTATACATTTTAAATAAGCAATTTTTTTTAAAATTACGTTATTTTCCTGTAAAAAAATTTTCTTGCGTAAAGAAATATTCTTATAATAAACTTTTAATAATCTTGTATATTCTACTTTAGAATCTACTCTAATTGAACGTAAAACAGAAACAACTTTTTGAAACCAATTTATAAATTTAGTAATATATAAATTTTTTAAATTTTTATTATATTGAGGTATAGAATTTAAAATTATTATAGGGTGAAATACTGTGTTTATTTTCTGTAAAATACTCCAAATATATACAGTGATAAATGGCATTATAGGATGTACTAACAAAAGAATTTTACTTAAAATAAAAAACAAAGATACTTTAATAGAATTAATTTCATATAATGAACCATACTGTAATATTGGTTTTATCATTTCTAAATATTGATCACAAAATTTATTCCATATAAATTTATATAATAAAATTGATAGTTGATCAAATCGAAATAATTTTAAAAAATAATGATATTTTTTAATAACTTTATTTAATTCAATATAAATCCATTGATTTAATAATAATGAAGAAATATTTTTTTTTTGAAGTATATTTTTAGAAATATTTTTTATTACAAAACGACTAGCATGCCAAATTTTATTACAAAAATTTTGATATCCTTTTAAACGATTCATATCCCAGTTAATACTTCTACTTGTAGATGCTATAGATAAAAAAGTAAACCTTAAAGAATCGGCACTGTGAGCCAAAATTCCTTTTGGAAAACTATTTATAGTATTTTTTTTAACTATATTTATCTGTTTAGAATTTATTAAATTTTTTGTTCTTTTTTCTATTAATTTTTTCAAACTAATTCCATCAATCATATCCAATGGATCTAAAATATTACCATGAGATTTTGACATTTTTTGACCCTGTTCATCTCGTATTAAACCAGTAATATATATATATTTAAAAGGAATTTGTGAATTACCTAATTTATCCTTTAAAATATACATAGTCATCATAATCATACGAGCAATCCAAAAAAAAATAATATCAAAACCACAGACCAAAATATTTGTGGGATGAAACATATTTATTTTTTTCATATCTACAGGCCAACCTAAACCAGCAAATGTCCATAAGCTAGAAGAAAACCAAGTATCTAATACATCAGAATCTTGTGTAAGAAGAATATTTTTTTTCAAAGAATATTCTTTTCGAATCGATTCCTCGTTTTCACCTACATAAATATTATTAAATGAATCATACCAAACTGGAATTCTATGTCCCCATAATAATTGACGAGATATACACCAATCTTGAATATTATTCATCCAAGATAAATACATATTTTTATATTGCTTGGGAATAAAAATAATTTTATCTTCTTTAACAGCCTTAATTGCTTCTATAGATAATATTTTAGTACTTAAATACCACTGATTAGTCAGCATAGGCTCTAAAATTACACCACTTCTATCCCCATATGGAACATTCATTTTATAAGAAATAACTCGACTTAAAAAACCCTCTTCTTTTAATAAAAATAAAATATTCTTTCGGGCAATAAATCGATCTAAGTTATGTAAATTCTTAGGAATAAAATCATTAAATATTTTTTCTTTCTTTCCTTTATAATTAAAAATATTTAATTTTTTTAATATTTTACCATCTTTTGTAAAAATATTAATCATAGGTAATTTATTACATTGACCAATATTATAATCATTAAAATCATGTGCCGGGGTTACTTTCATACATCCAGTTCCCTTAGATATATCAATAGATCTATCACTAATAATAGGAATAGACCTATTTAATATAGGAACTTTAACAAAATAACCAATATATTTTTTATATCTTTTATCATCAGGGTGCACAGCTAATGCTGTATCTCCTAATAATGTT
Organism: Buchnera aphidicola (Cinara curtihirsuta); assembly: GCF_900698895.1. Classification (NCBI taxonomy): domain Bacteria; kingdom Pseudomonadati; phylum Pseudomonadota; class Gammaproteobacteria; order Enterobacterales; family Erwiniaceae; genus Buchnera; species Buchnera aphidicola. The sequence continues at coordinate 272,589 of NZ_LR217700.1, forward strand.
TCAGGTCTAGTAGTAGCTACTGTAAGATATTTTTTATTATTAAAAATATCACAATTTTCTGTGAAAAAATATTTAATATACCACATTTTATTTTTATATACTTTATTTTCCACTTCTAAATCAGAAATTACTGTCTGAAATTTTGGATCCCAATATACTAATTTTTTACGTCTATAAATTAATCCATCTTTATATAAAGTAATAAAAACACTTTTTACTGCTTTTGAAAAATTAGAGTCTAATGTAAATCGAACATTTTTCCAATCAATTAAATGACCTAAACGTTTAATTTGATTAAACATAACTAATTCAGACTTTTTTTTCCAATTAAAAATTTTTTTTATAAATTCTTTTCGAGTATATGAATTTTTATCTTTACCTTCTTTCATTAATAAATAACGTTCAACTACCATTTGTGTAGCAATACCAGCATGATCTGTACCCATTTGTAATAATGTATTTTTTCCAGACATACGATGATATCGTATTAATGTATCCATTATAGTCTGTTGAAAAGCATGACCCATATGTAAATAACCAGTTATATTTGGCGGTGGAACCATAATACAAAAATTATCATTTTTTAAAAAATTATTATTATGAAAAAAAAACTTATTTTTTTTACAATATTTTTGTATCTTTTTTTCTATTAAATGAAAATTATAATTTTTATCCATAGTTTTCTACAATTGTGTGTATATTTTTATTTAAAATAAAATAATAAAAATTATACTGTAAATTTAAAATAATAATTGAAATATATTTATTAAAAAAAATATATATATAAAATATAATTATATATATAATTAAAATTAATATAAATAAAATAATAAAACAAATTATTTTTAATATAAAAATTGAATTATTTTTCAATAAAATTTTCATTTATATACATATATAAATATATATTGTAAAATAAAATTTTATTATTATCAATTAAATAAAAAAATTTTTAATAAAATATATTATATATAATCTATATTATAAATATAAAAAAATATTTTATAATAATTAAAAATTTTTCACATAAAAATTAAATTTCATTAATAAAAGATTTAAATTTCTAATATATAAGAAAAATATCATGAAAACATTATATAAAAAAAGCCTATTAAGCTTATCTGACTATACAAATAAAGAAATTATTTATTTAATAAAATTATCAAAATTTTTAAAACAACAAAAATACAATAAAAAAGAAAATAAATATATAAAAGGAAAAAATATAGTATTAATTTTTGAAAAAGAATCAACAAGAACTCGATGTGCATTTGAAATAGCAGCTTATGATCAAGGAGCAAATATTACATATTTAGGACCTAATGACACGCATATCGGGTATAAAGAATCTATTCAAGATTCAGCAAAAGTATTAGGAAAAATGTATGATGCAATACAATACAGAGGTCATAATGATAAAATTATCAAAGATTTTAAGAAATATTCTAAAATACCTGTTTGGAATGGTTTAACTGATACATTTCATCCCACTCAAATTTTAGCTGATTTACTTACTATTCAAGAAATCAAACCTAAAAAATCATTAAAAGAAATTAAATGTGCATATGTAGGAGATGCTCAAAATAATATAGCAAATACATTATTAGAAGCAGCTAATATTGTAGGATTAAAAATTAACATCGTAGCTCCAAAAATATACTGGCCTAAAAAAAAATTCCTATTTAAAAAAATAAAATATATAAAAAAAAATAAAAACATAATATGTACAGAAAATATAAAAGAAGGGGTTAAAAACGTTGATTTTATCTATACAGATGTATGGGTATCAATGGGAGAAAAAAAAAATATATGGGAAAAAAAAATAAAAGAATTATATCCATATCAAATTAATAAAAACATGCTAAAAATGACAAATAATAAAAATATAAAAATACTACACTGTTTACCGGCACTTCATGATAAAAAATCTATGTTAGGATATGAAATACATAATAAATTTCATATTAATAATGGATTAGAAATTACTAATGATATATTTAATTCTAATATAAATCTTAGTTTTAAACAATCAGAAAATAAGTTACATACTATTAAGGCTTTACTTGTGTCTTGTTTATCAAAAAAATCTTTTTTTTAAAAATTATTAAAAAATATAAATATAATTTATGGGATTGTTATGTTAAAAGAAAAAAATATGTCAAATAAAATATTTGGACCATATTCACCTATTTTTCAAATAAATAATTTATTTTTTATTTCCGGGCAAATTCCAATAGATAAAAATACAGGAATAATACCAAAAAAAATAAGTGAACAAACAGATTTAATATTAATGAATATTTATTTTTTATTAAAAAATTATAAATTGAAAATAAAAAATATTATTAAAACAACTATATTTACAACAACAATGGATAAATTAAAAGAAATTAATTTATCCTATAAAAATTTTTTTGACAAATATACAGATAAGTATCCTGCTAGATCGTGTATAGGTGTATCAGAATTACCTAAAAAGGTAAATATAGAAATTGAAGCAATAGCATCAATATAATATATTTATGCCACTTAGTGGCATAAAATTTAATAATAAAAAATATTGTATATCTTACATTACAATTATTTATATTAAATTTTATTATTTTTTATAATAAATATTATTTATTAATATTATGTCTTTTTTTTTGAAGATACATTAGAAAAAAGTACAGGTTTAATTTTAATTGGTTTATTTAAAATACGAGTATGTAACAAACGTACTAGTAAACTTTTAGAATATTGTCTAGGTAATTCAATAGTAGAATAATTTGAAAATAATCTAATATTTCCAATTAAACGACTATTAATATTCCCTTCATTAGCAATAGCTCCTACTATATGGCGTACTTCTATTTTGTCGTTACGACCTACTTCTAAACGATATATAATCATATCTTCTAATTTTTTATTATTTTTAATAAATCGATTATTTATAGATTTTTTATTATAACTAAATCTACCTTTATTATAAGGTGATAAAAGATTATTTTTTCTAAAAGATAAAAAAGAATGCTGTTTTTCAGGTGGGATAATTAATGGACGATCGCCTTGAGCTAATTTTAATAAAGCAGCTGATAATTCTTCAAAATTCCAGCCTTTTTTTAAATTTAACTGTAATAATAATTTTTTATATAAATCTAAATCATTACTATTTAATTGGTTTTGTACTTTTTCTGAAATAATTTTTAGTCTATGTTTTACTAATAATTCAGATTTAGGTAATTCTACTTCTGAAATAGAATGTTTTATTATTCTTTCAATATTATAAAGTAATCTTCGTTCACGATATTCTACAAATAACAATGCTCGACCTGTTCTGCCTGCTCTACCAGTTCGACCAATACGATGAATATATGATTCAGCATCCATAGGGATATCATAATTAATAACAAAACTAATTCTATCAACATCTAATCCTCGAGCTGCAACATCAGTAGCAATTAATATATCTAATTTTCCTGTTTTTAAACGTTCTAATGTCTGCTCTCTTAATAATTGATTCATATCACCATTTAATGCTGCACTATTATATCCATTTTTTTCTAAAGCTTCAGATACTTCTACTGTAGCATTTTTTGTACGAACAAAGATAATAGCAGCAGAAAAATCTTCTACTTCTAAAAAACGAATTAAAGCTTCAGTTTTTTTACCACGTACTATCCAATAACTTTGCTGTATATCAGGGCGAGTAATTCCTGTAGACTGTATTTTAACTTCTTGTGGAGAATCCATAAAACGCCTAGATATCCTACGAATAATATTAGGCATTGTTGCTGAAAATAAAGCAGTTTGATGTTTCTTAGGAATTTTTGACATAATAGTTTCTACATCTTCTATAAAACCCATGCGTAACATTTCATCTGCTTCATCTAAAACCAGGCTACTTAAATTAATTAAATTTAATGTTCCTCTTTTTAAGTGATCTAATAAACGACCTGGTGTTCCAACAATAATTTGAGGACCTTTTCTTAAAGCTTGTAATTGAATTTCATACCTCTGACCTCCATATAAGGCCAGTACTTGTATTCCCATAATATATCTAGAAAAATCAGAAAAAGCTTTAGCTACTTGAATTGCTAATTCTCGAGTAGGAACTAAAATTAAAATTTGTGGAGATCTTAAAGAAATTTTTATATTATTTAACAATGGTAATGCAAATGCTGCTGTTTTTCCACTACCAGTTTGTGCCATTCCTAATACATCTTTTCCTGATAATAAGTAAGGAATACAAATAGATTGAATGGGAGACGGTTTAATGTATCCTAATGATTCAAGAGATTTTAATAAAAAAGAATTAAGTCCAAAAACGGAAAAAGAATGATGAATTTGAGTCATGTAAAGTATAAGCCTCTTATATTTCGAAAATGGCCAGTATACTACATAACTCATTATGAAAATTTCTATCTATTTTCATTAAAGAGTATGAACCGGCTAAATTGAATATATATAATTTTTTTAAAAAAAATAATAAATAATTTTAATAAAAAAAAACTATAAATTAAAATACTTAATATTTTTAAATGAACTAATAAAATATTTATTATACAATAAAAATATATAATAATATAGTATACACTATATAAAATATTAATTGTGTATATATTATAAATTATTTTATTTTTCATTAATATTTTTCATACTTAATCTAATACGACCTTGTCGATCTACTTCTAATACTTTTACGGAAATAATTTGATCGATTTTTAAATAATTAATTACTTTATCTACTCTTTTATTTGAAATTTGAGAAATATGTATTAAACCTTCCTTTCCTAGACCAATAGATACAAAAGCACCAAAATCAAGAATACGAGTTACTTTTCCCGAATAAACTTTTCCAATTTTAATGTCTTCAGTAATTTCCTTAATTCTACGAATAGCATTTTTAGCTTTTTTTCCAATAGTTGCTGATATTTTTACTACTCCATCATCTTTAATTTCAATAATAGTTCCAGTTTCTTCTGTCAACATTCTAATTATAGAACCGCCTTTACCAATTACATCTTTTATTTTTTCAGGATTAATTTTTATTGTATAAATTCTAGGAGCAAATTTTGAAATATCACTTCTAGGAATTTGTAAAGTTGTTTCCATAATATCTAAAATTTTTAATCTTGCTACCCTCGCTTTATACAAAGAGTCCCTAATAATATTAATTGTAATGCCAGAAATTTTTATATCCATTTGTAAGGCAGTAATACCCACTCTACTACCTGAAACTTTAAAATCCATATCACCTAAATAATCTTCATCTCCTAAAATATCTGATAAAATCACATAAGAATCATTTTCTTTTATTAAACCCATAGCAATTCCTGCAATTGCTGATTTAATAGGTACTCCAGCATCCATTAAAGCTAAAGATGCACCACATACAGAAGCCATTGAAGAAGAACCATTTGATTCTGTAATTTCAGAAACTAAACGAATTGTATAAGGAAATTCTTCAATATTAGGCATTACAGCTAAAAAACTACGTTTAGCTAACTTTCCATGACCTATTTCTCTTCTTTTGGGTGATCCAACAATTCCAATTTCACCTACAGAATATGGCGGAAAATTATAATGAAATAAAAAATTATCAGTCCTGTCTCCCAAAAGATCATCTAAATTTTGTGCATCTCTAGATGTTCCTAAAGTAGCAGATACTAAAGCTTGTGTTTCACCTCTAGTAAATAAAGCAGATCCATGAACTCTAGGAAGCACGCCCGTTCTTACATCAATATACCTAATTACATCATTTTCTCTACCATCAATTCTTAATTTTCCTTTTAAAATACGTTTTCGTACAATATTACGTTCTAATAAATATATATTTTCTTCAATTTTAGCTGCTGTTAAAGTATTATCATTATTTAATAAATCTATAATTAATTTTTGTTTAATATCACTTAATTTTTTTAATCTCTCTTTTTTTGTAAAAATATGATATGCTTGATCAATATCTTTTTTAATTTTTTTAGAAATTAAATTATATAATGTTTTATCTGGTCTATATATATTAGAATTAATATTTGGAATTTTATTTGCTTTTTTAGAAAATAAATAAATATTATCAATTAATAATTTTTGATTTTCGTGTCCAAATAAAATAGCATTTAAAATCTCTTCTTCAGCTAATATATTAGCTTCAGCTTCAACCATAAAAATAGTATCTTCAGTACCTGAAACAACTAAATCTAAAAAACTCTTTTTAATTTCCTCTGTAGAAGGATTTAATATATATTTATTATTTATCAATCCAACACGCGCTACACCTATTGGACCCAGAAAAGGTAAACCTGATAAACATAAAACTGCAGAAGAACCTATAATAGAAATTATATCTGGACTTATTTGAGGATTTACTGAAATAACTGTTACAATAATTTGCACTTCATTTAAAAAATCCTTAGGAAACAAAGGACGTATAGGTCTATCAATTAATCTAGAAATTAAAATCTCATTTTCACTAGGTCTACCTTCACGACGAAAAAAACCTCCTGGAATTCTACCAGCAGCATAAGTACGTTCTTGATAGTTTACAATTAAAGGAAAAAATTTTTGTCCTATTGGAACTGAAGTATCACTAACTATAGTAACTAAAACGGTCGTATCATCCATACTAGCTAAAACTGCAGCAGTAGCTTGCCGAGCTATCACTCCAGTTTCTAAAACAATAGAATGATTACCATATTTAAATTTATGTGTAATTGGTTTTAACAAAATCAACATCCTTAAAAATGATTTAAAAAAATATTTATATTTTATTAAAAATAACTCTTTACATTAAGAATTCAAAAAAATATTTTTATCTCTTACAAATATAAAGATATAAAAAAAGAGCCGTGAAAGCTCTTTTCTATATATATAATTATACTCTATTTACTATTATATTTTAATGTTATATAATAACAATTATTTAATATTTTAATAACGTAAACCTAAATCTTTAATTAAATATAGATAATGTTTATGTTTTTTAGATTTTATATAATCTAATAATTTTCTACGGCGAGCAACCATATTCAATAATCCTTTACGACCACAATGATCATCTTTATTAATAGAAAAATGTTTTTGTAAATGGTTTATTTTTTTAGTTAATAATGCAACTTGAACTGAAGAATTTCCACTATTGCTATATAATTTTCCATATTTTATAATTAAATGTTTTATTGCTAATTTATCTTTTAACATAAATATACCTTATATACTTTTTTATTAAATAGAATAATATTATAATTTTTTATAAAAAATTATAATTAATTATGAAAAATACATTCTGGTTTTAATAAACCTGATGTATTTACTCTCCCAATTCCTAAAAATATATTATTTAATTTTTTAAAAACCCGAACTAAACCAGTATTAAAAGGTAAAATTAAAAAAATACATTTATTTTTCTGAAAATCTTTAGCATCTTTTTCAAGTAGTTTTGTTTTAGGATATTTTAAAAATACTGAACTAACAGGCAATAAAAACGTATTTAATGTATTAAAAATACATAATTTATTTTCTTTTTGTATATATTTTTTATTAATAAAAAATAAATCAGATAATGTAATTAATTGTGATGAATTATAAGGACCTACTCTTAAACGGCGTAAAAAAATTACATGTGCTCCACAATGTAATTTTCTTCCAATATCATATACTAAACTACGAATATATGTTCCCTTAGAACATACAACTGTAAATTCTAAAAAACAATTAATAAATTTAATAAATTTTAATTGATAAATTATTAATTTTCTTTTATGACGAGGAATTGTAATACCTATCCGAGCATATTTATATAATGGTATTCCATTATGTTTAATAGCTGAAAACATAGGTGGAATCTGGTGAATTTCTCCAATAAAATTTTTTAGAATTTCAGTTATATCATTAATATTAACACATACTGATTGAGTCTCTAATACTTCTCCAGATAAATCTCCAGTAACAGTACTTTCTCCTAATTTGGCTATTACATGATATTTTTTTACTGAATCAGTTAAATATTTTGAAAATTTTGTTGCCTTACCAAATAAAACAGGTAGCATACCAGTAGCTAGAGGATCCAATGAACCTGAATAACCTACTTTTTTAGCAAAAAAAATTCTTTTAATCTGCTGTAATACACAATTAGAAGAAACTCCTTTTGGTTTATCTAGCAATAATATTCCAGTATAATTCATACTGTTTCTATAATCCATTTTAAACCTATATTTATATTACTTTAATACTAAATTATTAATTAGTTCAATATACGATTACTAATTAATTTTGAAATAAAAATACCATTAATGAAAGAAACATCATGAATAAAACATAATCTTGGAACAATACGTAAGTATATATTCTTATTGAGACATGAACGAATAAATCCCTCCGCTCCTTTTAATATATTTAATATTAATTCAATATATTTTTTATTTTTATACTGTAAAAAAGTAATAAATACTTTAGCATAACTTAAATCTAATGATAACTTTACTTCCGAAATTGTTATTAATAAATTAATTCTTGGATCTTTTAAACGAAATTGAATAATTGTAGCAATTTCTTTATGTAAACTACGTTCTAATCGCATAGATCGACTAAAATCTTTTAACATATTATTTCCTACTAATAATAACAATATTTTTATGTATAAAATTATTAAATTATTTATTTAATTACTTGAAAAACCTCAATAATATCACCGATATGAATATCATTATAATTTTTTACTCCAACACCACATTCAATTCCACTATATACTTCTACAACATCTTCCTTAAAACGACGTAATGATTCTAACTCTCCTTCATAAATAACAATATTATTTCTCAAGATTCTTATTGGATTCGTCTTTTTAATAACACCCTCTATAACTATACAACCAGAAACTAATCCAAATTTAGGAGATTTAAATATACTTCTTACTTCTGCTAAACCAATAATTTTTTGTTTATGTATAGGAATTAACAAACCAGACATAATCTTTTTAATATCATCAATTAAATCATATATTATCGAATAATATCGAATATCCAAACGTTCTGATTCTATAATTTTTTTTGCAGAAATATTAGCTCTTATATTAAAACCTATTAGAATAGATGAAGTAGTAATACTTAAATATACATCAGTTTCTGTAATAGCTCCTACACCAGACATTATAATATTAATTTTAATAGTCTTATCAGATAATAATCTTAATGAATCTAATATTGCTTCCAAAGAACCTTGAACATCTGCTTTTAAAATAATATTTAAATCTGATATTTTATTCGTATTAATTTTAGTAAATAAATTATCTATATCGGTTTTTTTTTGATTAAAAAATTTTTTTTCTTTAATTTTTACTTTTCGATAAATAGAAACTGCTTTTGCTTTTTTTTCATTATGAACAACTGTTAATATATCTCCTATATTCGGAACTCCAGATAATCCTAATATCTCTACTGGTATAGAAGGACTAGCCGATAAAATATTTTTATGAAATTCATCTCTAAGTAATTTTATTTTTCCATATTCTGTACCACATATGATAATATCATTTAAATGTAAAGTTCCTTCTTTTATTAATACTGTAGCTACAGGTCCACATTTTATATCTAAAAAAGATTCAATTACTACACCGGAAGCCATTCCATTATATACTGATTTTAATTCTAACATTTCAGACTGAAGTAAAATTACAGATAATAACTCATCAATTCCAAAACCTGTTTTTGCTGAAACTAATACAAATATATTTTCTCCACCAAGTTCTTCAGAAATAACAGAATATTTAACTAAATCTTTTTTAATTTTTTCTACATAAACGTTAGTTTTATCAATTTTATTAATAGCTACTATAATTGGAACATTTGCATTTTTTGCGTGCTGAATTGCTTCTATAGTTTGAGGCATTACACCATCATCTACAGCAACTACTAAAACAACTATATCGGTAATTTTAGTTCCTCGTGCTCTCATAGCAGTAAAGGCAGAATGACCTGGGGTATCTAAAAAAGTAATAATTCCATGTGGTGTATTTACATGATAAGCACCAATATGCTGAGTAATACCACCTAATTCTTTTGAAACTACTTTAGTAGATCGAATATAATCTAATAAAGATGTTTTTCCGTGATCTACATGTCCCATTATAGTAACAACAGGAGGTCTTGTTTTTTTTATTAAATTATCTAAATTACGATTTTTCATTAAAGATATTTCTAATTCATCATCATGACGAATAAGAACTTTATGACCCATTTCCTCCGCTACTAATTGAGCTGTATCTTTATCTAGTATTTGATTAATAGTAGCTGAAATACCTAAGCTTAATAATTTTTTAATAACTTTAATACTTTTAACTGACATTTTATTAGATAATTCTAATACAGAAATATCATTAAAAATGATAATTGGCTTATTAAAATTCTTGGAAGGTTTATTAAACTTTTGATGTAATATAGAATTTTTTATTCTATATTCTTTATTTTTTTTTTTATAATTTAAAAAACGTTTATCAGATGCTTTTGAAGAAAAAATAACATTTTTTTTATTATTTTTATTATTACCAGATAATCTATTTAATTTATTATCAATATAATTTTTTTTTATTTTTTTAGAATCCTGGTTATTTTGTATATTTTTTTTATTTTCATTTATTAAAATATCAGAATCTGATTTTTTATTTTTTAAAATATTTTTTTTATTTAATGGGTTGTAAATAGATATTTTCTTCTTTATTTTTTTTTTAAATATAGTACTAGTATTTTTTTTATTTATATTTTGAAAAGGAAGATCTGATTCAATAAACTTAGAACGCACTAAATTTGTTGATTTTTTTTTATTAATTGATAATTTTTTTTTCTTATCTTTCTGTAATAATTGATCGTTATTTTTGTATCTTGTTTTTTTAAATTTCACTGGTAAAATTATCTCTTTTATTTTAAGTGTAAATTCAATTAAAGATTAATATTATAAAAATTTTATTAAAATAATATATCAAAAAATATATTTAATAAATACTATTTTTTATTCAATTATTTAATATATATAAAAAACATATTTATTTAAATATATTTAAATTACTATTTTTTTAAAAAATTATTTGATATAATCTACATTTTATAATTCTTAATAAAAAAAATTATTTTATTAAAAATTTATATATTTTTATTTAAAAAAATATTACCAAATTTTTTAAAAATGATTTTATTTTTTTAAAAAATTTGTTATTATAATTACTATTATATTTTATTTTATTTATTTTCATTAAACCAACAAATATTACGTGCTTCCATTATTAATTGACCTGCTTGTATAGCTGTTAATATAGAAATATCATTTAAATCATCAATACTTTTTTCAGCTAAATGTTCTAAAGTATATATTTTTTTTTCTATTAATTTTTGAATTACAACTTCATTAATATTTTTTAAGCAAGATAGTTCTGAATTTGAATAATGCTTACAAAATATTTTTACTAGTTTTTCTTGATCATTTTTTAAAATTAGTTTTGCTTTTCTTTTTATTTTTAAAATAATATTATTTTTAATGCCTTTAATTGATAATAATTGATGTATAGATGCATCAGCAATGGATTGTATAGAAGAAAATCCTGAATGAAATAATAATGAAATATCATTTTCTGTAAGTTGAAGTTGATTTTTAAAAATATAAAAAAAATCTTTTTTTTCTAATTTATTGTCTTTTATTAGAGTATCTGGAGTCATAATATTTAATTCCCATCCGGTTAACTGAGATGCTAAACGAACATTTTGTCCATTTCTTCCAATTGCTTGAGCTAAATTATATTCTTCAACAGACACGTTAATAGTATGATTATAATCATCTAAAATAATTGATGATACATCAGCAGGAGCCATAGAATTAATAACAAATTTTTCTGGATTATGATCCCATAAAATTATATCAATCCTTTCTCCTCCTAGTTCACTAGAAACTGCTTGAACTCTGGCTCCTCGAATTCCAACACAAGCACCTACAGGATCAATTCTACTATCATATGTCATAACAGCTATTTTTGATCTTGAACCAGGATCTCGAGCAATAGCCTTTATTTCTACTACTTTTTCTCCTATTTCAGGAACTTCAATACGAAACAATTCAATTAACATATCTGATCTTGATCTACTAATAAATAGTTGTACACCTCTAGATTCACAAGAAATATTATATAATACACCTCGTACTCTATCATTAATTCTAAAATTTTCTCTTGGTAACATATCTTCACGCATAATTATACCTTCAATATTATTACCAATATCCAAGATAATATAATCTCGATTAATTTTTTTAACAATTCCTATAATAATTCGACCTTTTTTTTCATAAAACTGACTAATAATAATTTCTCTTTCTGCTTCTTTTACTTTTTGTATAATAACTTGTTTAGCTATTTGAGTTGCAATACGATCAAAAGTTACAGAATTAATACAGTCCTCTACATAATCATTTAATTTTATAGTATTATTTTCAAATCGAGCAGCTTCTAATGTAATTTCTTTTGTTGGATTAGATACAGTCTTTACTACTAACCATCTTCGATATGTATTAAAGCTACCATTATTACGATTTATGCATACTCTAACATTTATATCTTGATTATATTTTTTTTTTGTAGCAATTGATAAGGCGCTTTCTAAAGCTTCAAAAATTTTCTCTCTGGGAATAGATTTTTCATGCGAAACAACATCTACTACAGATAATATTTTTTTATTCATATCAATTATCCTTAAATTTAAATGGATATATTCAACTAAATAAATAATTCAAAGAAAAAGAAATTCTGTTAATCAAAATAAAAAAAATGATTTTTTATACACAAAATTATTTTTAAATATGCTAAATTTTTACAATAGATATTTTCTAATGAAAAATTTTTATTTATTAAATAGTTGTAATAAAAAACCCCGAAAATTTCGGGGTTAAAATATTAAATTTCCATTTTAATAAAAAATATATTTAATATAAAAAATTAAAAAAAAGAAAGAAAAAAGAAACATAATTTATACCGAAGACGGGAATTGAACCCGTATACTTATTTAAAATTAAGTACTATCCCCTCAAGATAGCGTGTCTACCAATTTCACCACTTCGGTTAAGATCTTTATATTATTATTATAGTATAAATATTTTAATAAATAAGCATAATTATAAAAATAAAATGATTTATATAAATAATTATATATTTAAACTATATTGAGTCCAATAATTAAATTTACATAAAATTAAACTTATTACAAAAAATAAAATTAATAATACTATTATTGTATATGTCATTACATAACTTTTCGAATGTTCAGTAAATAATTGAGAGGAATAATCACTGACATTAGAAGATAAATTACTTCCAGAACTAAATTGAAATATAATAAGAGAAATTAATATAAAAGAAATAAAAACAAAAATTATTAATAAAAACAAATGCATATAAAGCACCATATATTATTTTAATACTTAAAATATAATTTATATAAAATATTTATATAATTAATTATTATTAATTTAAATTTATAAAAATTTTATATATTAAAAAATAGTATATACTAATTAAAATAGTATATAAATAATTTTTATTTACTTTTAAAGTATTAAAATAATTTCTTATAAAAATATATATGTAAGTAAATATTTATAAAAAATACAAGTATTTAATAAAATATGTATAAATTTTATTTTTTAGTAATTATTAAACAGTTTTATCTAATAAAATACATGAAATTATTTTTTTAAAATAAAAAAATATATATTTTTTATAAATAGTTAATTTATTAATGATATCTATTATAAAAATAGATATCATTAAATTATAATAATAATATTTTTAATAATTATAAATTTTATATAAATTATTTTTAAAAATAATTATAAGTAATAATATTTATATTTTTATAAAAAAAAATAACTATCACTATATAAAATAAATTAATTTTTTAATAAAATAAAAAAATTTCTTTCTATAAAAATAATTTTTAACGTAAATACCACCCATCTGGTACACGAACTGGTTTTCTAGACATTAAATCATCGATTTGAAAAGAATCTAATGTTTCATATTTCATTAAAGCATCTTTCATTGCATGTAAAATATCTATATTTTTACTTAAAATTTTCTTTGCTCTTTTATAATTGATTTTAATTAGTAACTTTATTTCCTCATCAATAATTTGAGCTGTTTTATCTGAAATATATTTATTTTTTTCTATAGTCTGACCTAAAAAAACTTCTTTTTCTTCTTCTACATATGATAAAGGTCCTAATTTTTCTGAAAAACCCCATCGTGTAACCATATTTCTTGCTAAACTAGTAGCTAATTTTATATCACCATAAGAACCAGTTGAAACTTTATTGAAACCATAAATAATTTCTTCAGCTAAACGTCCGCCATATAAAGTAGATATTTTACTTTCTAATTTTTGACGACTTAAAATACGTGTGTCAGATAAAGGTAAAAATAATGTTAAACCTAAAGCATTTCCTCTAGGAATAATTGTAACTTTATGTACAGGATCATGATTAGGAACTAATCTACCAATGATTACATGCCCAGATTCATGATATGCAGTAGATTCTCTTTGGAATTCTGTTGTTATAATAGATTTTTTTTCAGAACCCATTATGATTTTATCTCTAGATTTTTCAAAATCTAACATACTAACTACAGATTTATTAAATCTAGCAGCTAATAAAGCTGCCTCATTAACTAAATTAGCTAGATCTGCCCCTGAAAAACCAGGAGTACTTCGAGCTATAATAATAGGAATTACATCATTGGAAACAAGAATTTTTCGTATATGAATTTTCAATATTTCTTCTCTTCCCCTAATATCCGGCAAAGAAACTGTAACTTGTCGATCAAATCTACCAGGCCTTAAGAGAGCGGGATCAAGAACATCGGGACGATTAGTAGCTGCAATTAATATAATACCCTCATTACCTCCAAAACCATCCATTTCTACTAATATTTGATTTAATGTTTGGTCTCTTTCACTATGACTATTATTTGCATGTATACTTCTTTTTCTTCCAACCGCATCAATTTCATCAATAAAAATTATACAAGGCGCACATTTTCTTGCATTTTCAAACATATCTCTAACTCTAGAAGCGCCAACACCTACAAACATTTCCACAAAATCAGAACCTGATATTGCGAAAAAAGGAACATTAGCTTCACCAGCAATTGCCTTAGCTAATAATGTTTTTCCGGTTCCAGGAGGGCCAGACATTAATATCCCTCTAGGAATTTTTCCGCCAAGTCTTTTAAATCTATTTGGTTCTTTCAAATACTCAACTAATTCAGATACATCTTCTTTTGCTTCTTCGCATCCAGCAACATCCGAAAAAGTAGTTTTAACTTTATTTTTCAATGATGTTTTAGCTCTACTTTTTCCAAATAAAAATGCTCCTTTACTTCCATTAACCTGTATATAATTTATAAAAAAAATTAATATACCTACTAAAAAAAAAGAAGGAAACCAAGAAATAAAAATAGATAAAAAAATACCTCGACCTTTATTAGGATAATCACCTATAATATTAATCTTATGACTTAATAATACATCTAATAGTCTAAAATCATGAATAGGGATATATGTAATATAATGTGACATATCTTTTCTAATAACTGAAATTTTATTTCCATTAATTCGAACTTCACGAATTTTATTTCTATTAACTTCTACTAAAAAAGTAGAATAATTAACTTCATAATTATTTAAATAATAATTATTTATTTTTTGAAATAAAGATATTCCTATAATTAAAATTAAAGACCATATAATGAAATTTTTAACTGTATTAGTCAAAAGATAACCCCACTTTATGTTTATATTAAAATAAAATAAAAAATTATATTTTAAGTCCACGAGCTATAATAAAAACTTCACGAGAATTAAAACGTGAAGAACGTGGTTTATAAACTTTTACCATTATAAATTTACTAAAAATTTTTTGTATATATTCATTAAAACCATAACCTTGAAATAATTTTATTATTAAATACCCCGATTTCGATAATACATGTATAGCAATTCTTAATGCAATATTACTTAATTTAAATGTATTAACATTATCAACAATAGAACAACCACTAATATTAGGAGACATATCAGACATAACAACATTCCAGGAATATTTTTTTAAAAAAAACAACATTTTTTTTTGTACATCTATATTTGTGACATCTCTATGAAAAAAAGTAACATTTTTTAAAGGGCGCATTGGTAAAATATCATATGCAAAAATAACTCCTGAACAACCAATCTTCTGACTAGCATATTCTGACCAACCCCCTGGATTTGATCCTAAATCTATAATATTCATACCTTTTTTAAAAATTTTTTCAGACTCATTAATTTCTTTTAATTTAAACCATGATCTAGATCTCAAACTTCTTCTATTTCTTTCTTTAACATAAGGATCACTGTAATGTTTTTTAAACCAATCTTTAGAACTTCTTGAATTTTTTCTAAAAATCATAGTATATTAATACCGATAAATATAAAAGACACAGAAATTTAATAAAAATCTATTATACATAGAAATATTTATTTTTTTTAAATTACTTAGATTTTTATGTATAAAAACAATTAATATATTATAAAAAACTATTTAATTAAAAATTAATAGATATAATCTGTATATTATATATTTTAAATATATTCAATTTTTTTAATTAAATATTTTACTGATCCAGAAGGGGTTTTTACTAAAATAATATCATTTTTTTTTCTTCCAATTAAAGCTCTAGACATAGGTGAATAAATAGAAATTGAATATTCTTTATAATTAGCTTCATCATCACCTACAATCGTATATACAAAGATATCATTTGTATATATTTGTAATACTGTTACAGTACATCCAAAAATAACAATACCTTTATAAGGTATTTTGGTTATGTCAATAATTTGAGCACAAAACAATTTATTTTCAATTTCACATATTCTATTTTCACAAAAACTTTGTTCTTCTCTTGCTGAATGATATTCCGCATTTTCTTTTAAATCACCTAATTGTCGAGCATCTGCAATTGCCTTTACAATACAAGGTCTTATAGTATATTTTAATTTTTTTAATTCAGATTTTAATTTATTAAAACCCCGTAATGTCATTGGAACTTTATTAAACAAGCTCTTAACTCCTTTACGTTAAAATATAAAAAATAAAATTTAATTTATTAAAATTATTAATTTTATATCTCTATAAAAAAAAGAATATTACATAAATAATATTGAATATTTTAATATTATGTTAAAATATATTATAAGTATATAATAATATATATGTATATATTAAAAATATATAATTAATAAAATTATCAAAAAATATTAAAATTACTAAAAATAATATAAAATATATATATTTACATATAAAAGTATTTCTTATATATCATACAAAATAAAAATATTTATATTAATTAAATTTAATAATTAATTAATACATCAGATGTAGAGAAATTAATATGAAATCTAATAAAATTAGTGTTTTAATTAAAGAAAAATTAAAATTAAAAAAAGTAATAATAAATAAACAATATAATAATATTATTATTACAGCTATAGGAGATTTTTTTATAGGTATGAATTCTTTAGAAAAACAAAAAAATATATATAAAATATTAATGCCTTATTTTTTAAAAAAAAAAATTCATGCTGTTACTATAAATACATATACTATATCTGAATGGAATAAAAAAAATTTTATTAAATAACAAAAATAAATAATTACATAAAAAAATATTTTTCAAAATGTATAAAACTAATAATATAAATATATCATAATTATAAAAAAAACATATGATATAATATTTAATATAATAATTTTATTTTTTGTAAAAATGTTTTATCTTAAAATTAAATCAAAAATTTAATTTATAAAAAGTATTTTTAAATAAAATAAATATTATATTAAAAATTTTTATCTTTAACTGATTAATATATAGAGAAAAAATTATGTATGCGATATTTTTAGATCGTAATAAACAATACAAAGCAAAATGCGGGCAAATTATTAGATTAGATAAATTAAATGCAAAAATAGGAGAAAAAATACTTTTTAAAAAAATAATACTATTATCCAATCAAGAAAAAATATTAATTGGAAAACCAATATTAAAAAATATTTATATAGAGGGTTCTATATATAAACACGGAAGAAATAAGAAAATAAAAATTATAAAATTTAATCGTAGAAAACATTATAAAAAAAATCAAGGACATAGACAATATTATACAGATATTAAAATAAAAAATATAATGTATTTATAAAATAAATTAAGGAAAAAAAAATGGCACAAAAAAAAGCAGGTGGTTCTTCTCGAAATGGAAGAGATTCACGTTCAAAAAGATTAGGTATTAAAAAATACGGGGGAGAATATGTTTATCCCGGGAATATTTTAGTTCGACAAAGAGGAACAAAATTTCATCCAGGTAAAAATGTTAAATGTGGAAAAGATCATACGTTATTTTCTATTACTACAGGGAAAGTAAAATTTAAAAAAAGAGGTTTATTAAAAAAAACATATATCAGTGTTATTTGTACAATATAAAAATATTAAATTATATAAATAAATAAAAATTATTTAATTTTATAAAAATATTTTCAATAAGAGAGATACAACATGAAATTTGTCGATTCAGTTATAATTCATGTATCTGCTGGAAATGGAGGGAATGGATGTATTAGTTTTAGAAGAGAAAAATTTATACCAAAAGGGGGACCAGATGGAGGCGATGGAGGTGATGGAGGTAATATTTGGATAATTTCTGATTTAAATATGAATTCATTAACTGACTATAGAATTAAAAAAATATTTTATGCTGAAAACGGAAAAAATGGATTTAATTCAAATAGATCAGGAAAAAAAGGAAAAGATACATTTATTCGTGTACCACTAGGAACAAGAGTACTAAACACCGAAAATAAATCAATAATATCTGATATAATATATAAAAAACAAAAAATCCTTATAGCTAAAGGTGGTTGGCACGGATTAGGAAATTCTAGATTTAAATCATCTACAAATAGAACACCTAGAAAAAAAACAAATGGTACTCTAGGTGAGAGAAAGATCATAAAATTAGAGTTAATATTAATTGCTGATGTTGGTACATTAGGTTTGCCAAATTCAGGAAAATCTACTTTAACTCAAGCTCTTTCTAATGCAAAAACAAAAATAAATAATTATCCTTTTACTACATTAAAACCTGTATTAGGAACAGTAAAAATAAAAAAAAAAACTTTTATTATTGCTGATATACCGGGTATTATAAAAGGAGCATCATCTGGAATAGGATTAGGAATACAATTTCTAAAACATTTATCGCGTTGTCGATTATTATTACACATTATTGATATAACAACAATTAAAAAAAAAAATATTAATAAAATTAGATTAATTATTTTAAAAGAATTAAAAAATTTTAATGAATCAGTATTTAATATACCTAGATGGTTAGTTTTTAATAAAATTGATAGTTTAAAAAAAAAAAAAATCATTAAATTAATAATATATATAAAAAAAAAAATAAAAAAAAATCAAAGATATTACTTAATTTCAGCTAAAAAAAAAATTGGAATAAAAAAATTGTCTAAAGATATAATTGAATATTTATATAAATGAAATATTTAAAAAATATTTTTAACAAAAAATAAAATACTATATTTAATTAACCAAATATAAAAAATAAAAAATATTTTACATTTAATTAAATTTAAAAAATAATTTTATTTATTTATATAAAATAAAAATATGTTTCTATTTTTATTTCAAAAATAAAATTTATTTTTATTAAAAACCCGGATTAAAATATACCGGGTTTTTATAAAAAAATTATCTTTTTGAAAACTGCGGTTTTTTTCTGGATTTACGAAAACCACATTTTTTACGTTCTACTTGTCTTGAATCACGAGTAACAAATCCTTCTTTTCTTAAAATATCTCTTAATGTACTATCATATTTTATCAATGCACGAGTAATTCCTTGACGGATTGCTCCAGCTTGACCTGAAACTCCACCACCTTTAACAGTAATATAAAAATTAAATTTATTTAACATATTAACTATGTCTAAAGGTTGCTGAACAACCATGCATGATGTTTCTCTTCCAAAATATTTTTTTAAAGAACGTTTGTTAATAACAATTTTACCTTCTCCTTTACATAAAAAAACACGAGCTGAAGAACTTTTACGACGACCTGTACCATAATTTATATATTTTGACATAAATATATCTCTCTCCTATTACTTAAATAATTAAATATCCAAAAAAATGGGTTTTTGAGAAATTAAATTATGTTCATTAAATGAAAATACTTTTAATTTTTTAAAAACATCTCTACCTAAAGAACCTTTAGGTAACATTCCTTTTATTGCTTTTTCAATTATACGTTTAGGATGATGTAACAACATATATTGCAAAGTATATTTTTTTATACCTCCAACATATCCTGTATGATGATAATAAATCTTATTAATTTCTTTTTTTCCTGTAACAATTATTTTTGATGCATTTATAACTATGATATAATCACCAGTATCTATGTGGGGGGTGTATTCTGGTTTATGTTTTCCTCGTAAATATATAGATATTTTACTTGCAAGACGACCTAATATTTTATTAGTTCCATCAACATAATACCAAGATTGTATAATTTTATTTGAATTAGCTGAAAAACTTTTCATAATAAATTACCTATATAGTTATTAAAATTAAAATATATTTATTTATTTTTTCTAAAAAAAAATAATTTTATTTATATATATAAAACATATTTATAAAAATTTATACATAATAAAAATATAAAAATAATTAAATTGGAAAATAAAAATGAATAAAAAAACAAAATTATATTTATTAAGAAATAAAATAAATTTTATTGATAACAAAATAATAAAACTATTAAAATGTAGAGAATCTTTATCAATAGATATTTTAAAAAATAAAATATATAATAAATTTAATATTCATGATAAAAATAGAGAAATAGAATTATTTAAAAACTTAAATAAAATAAGTAAAGAAAATGAAATTAATCCTATATTTATAGAAAAAATGTTCAAAATGATTGTAGAAAATTCTATTTTAATTCAAAAAAAATGGAAAAATAAAATATTAAATTCTAAAAAAGAATTTCGTTGTGCATATTTAGGACCCACAGGTTCATATTCATCTACCGTTTTTAATATTATAGCTAAAAAAAATAAAAATATTTTACTAGAAGATGAACATATTAATTTTCAATCTATAATAGATTCTTTTAATAAAAAAAAATGTCAATTAGCATTGTTTCCTATTGAAAATAGAATATCAGGAATTATTCCTGAAGTATATGATATATTGAGAAAACAAGAAGAAGTAAATATAGTTAAAGAAATAAATATATCTATTCATCATCATTTATTTACTTTAAAGAATTGTTTTTTCTATGATATAAAACGTGTATATAGTCATATACAACCCTTTATACAATGTAGTCTTTTTTTAAAAAGATTTCCAGAATGGAAAAAATACTATTTTAATAGTACATCTGCAGCTATGAATCAAATTTCTATAGAAAACAAAAAAACATCTGCTGTATTAGGAAATTCAATAGGAGGTTCTTATTATAATTTACAAAAAATAGCTACAAATATATCTAATATAAAAAACAATATAACTCGATTTATACTAATTTCAAACAAATCAAAAAAAATATCTAATATAATTCCATCTAAAATAACTATATTAATAACATTAAAAAATAATAAAATTAATAAACATAAAATATTAAAAATATTAAAAGAAAAAAATATTTTAATTATAAAAATAATTTTAGCAAGTAAAGAAGAAAAAACATATCTACTAGAAATAAAATCTAATATAAACTCAGACATTACAAAAGATGTATTATACCATATAAAAAAATATACTAAATATATAAAAATACTAGGTTGTTATCCTATCTCAAATAAAATAATAAAAATATATTAATTAATTTAAAAAATTTATTTAATATAAATAAAATTATTATTATAATAATAATAATTTATATTACTAATATAAGGATATTTATCCAACGTTATGTTTAATAACTTAACAAAAAAAATAACAGATATTTTTGACAAAATTTCATATAAAAGTCAACTAAAAGAAAAAAAAATAAAAAAAACGCTTAAGAAAATAAAAATAGCATTAATAGATGCTGATGTATCATTAGAAGTGATAAAAATATTTTTAAAAAATATAAAAAAAAAAATATCAGAAATTTATATAAATAAAAATTTTAGTCCTAGTCAGAATTTAATACAAATTGTATTAAAAGAATTAATTAAAATAATGGGAAATAATTGTTATCTATTTAATTTTTTATTAAATAGTTTAACTATTTGTACTGTTATAGGTCAACCAGGTTCTGGTAAAACAACTAGTATAGCTAAACTAGCTTATTTATTATCTAAGCAATATAAAAAAAAAGTACTTGTAGTGTCTATTGATATATATAGACCAGCTGCAATTTTACAATTAAAGAGATTAATAAAACAAACAAAAGCTAATTTTTTTCCATCTAATCTTGATCAGAAAATAAATGAAATTATAAAATTGGCAATAAAAGCAGCAAAAAAAGAACAATATGATGTATTATTAATTGATACAGCAGGAAGAATGCATACGGATCAAAAAAAAATTAATGAACTAAAAAAAATACAAAATTATATTAAACCTCATGAAACATTATTTGTTGTTGATTCAATGACTGGTCAAGATTCTATTTATTCAATTAATAAATTTAATAAACATTTTAAATTATCTGGAATTATTTTAACGAAACTAGATAGTGATACAAGAGGAGGAATTGCTTTATCTATTCGAATATTAACAAAAAAACCAATAAAATATATTGGTATCGGAGAAAAAATTTATGATCTACAAATTTTTCATCCCGAAAGAATTGCTAAAAGAATTTTAGGAATGGGTGATATATTATCTTTAATAGATGAAATTCAAAATAAAATAAAACACAAAGAATTAAAATTACTTAAAAAAACCACTAAAAAAGGAGATACATTTAATTTAAATGATTTCTTAATACAAATTAAACAAATAAATAAAATAGGAGGAATTAATTCATTAATAAATAAATTACCAATTAATATATTTTCTTCAAATTCAATTTTAGAAAAAATTGATGAAAAATCTCTTATAAAAATTAAAGCAATGATTAATTCAATGACAGAAAAAGAAAGAAAATTTCCATCTATTATAAAATATTCAAGAAAAAAAAGAATATCACAAGGATCTGGAAACACAATACAAGAAATAAATATTTATTTAAAAAAATTCGATAATATTAAACGTATTATGAAAAAAATTAAAAATAGCAAAAAAAATAAAATATTTGAAAAAATTAAAAATTATCTGATAAAATAATATATATGATCAATATTTTATATAAAAAAATAAAATAAATAAAAAAAATAAAAAGGATTTCAAATGATTAAAATAAGACTTGCTCGATATGGAGTAAAAAAAAAACCATTTTATAAAATAATAGTTGCAGATATTAGATCTGCTCGTAATGGAAAATTTATTGAAAATATTGGATATTTTAATCCTTTTGCTGGAAAAAATGAAGAAAAAGTATTTTTTTATACTAAAAAAGTTCAATATTGGTTACAAAAAGGAGCAAAAAAATCAGATAGAATAAAAAAATTATTAAATCAATACAACAAAAAAAACCATTCTTATTAATATTACTAATATTATTATTCTTAATTAATTATGATTATTATTGGAAAAATAGGAAAACCATATGGAATTTTAGGATGGATACATTTAATTTCATTTACAGAAATCAAAAAAAATATTTTTTATTATTTTCCTTGGAGATTAAGTAAAAATAATTTAATTATTAATAAAAATGATATAATTATATATAAAAAATATATAAATAATTTCATTATAAAGTTAAAAAAAATTGATAATAGAAATCAAGCTTTTAACATATCTCAACAAAAAATTTTAATTAAAAATACACAATTACCTAAATTAAAAAATAAAGAATATTATTGGCATGATATTTTATTTTGTAATGTTTTTAATACAAAAGGAAAAAAAATAGGACTAGTAATTAGTATACTAGATAATAAAATCTATAATATATTATTAGTTTTATGTAAAAAAAAAAATAAAACTATATATATTCCGTTTATAAAAAAAAAAATTATTAAAAAAATAAATATTAAAAAAAAAATTATTATTGTTGAATGGTTTAATTATAAATAAATATATTTTTTATAAAAAAAGATAAACAAAATGATACAATTTAGTATTATAACAATTTTTCCAAATATGTTTAATAATATCTTTAAATATGGGGTAATAAAAAAAGCAATTCAAAAAAAAATAATTAATATCAAAATATTAAATCTACGAAATTTCAGTATAAATAAAAGAAAAAAAGTGGATGATAAAATATACGGAGGAGGTTCAGGTATGTTAATTATGTTTTTACCCCTATTTAGAGCTGTTATAGAAGCAAAAAAAAAACAAAAAAAGAAAAGTATAGTGATATATTTATCACCACAAGGAAAAATATTAAATCATAATAATATAAAATATTTTATTAAAAAAAAAAATTTAATATTTATTTGTGGACGTTACAAAGGAATTGATGAAAGATTTATAAAAACACAAGTAGATGAAGAATGGTCAATTGGTGACTATATATTAACTGGAGGAGAATTACCAGCTATGATATTTATAGATGCTATTACACGATCTATACCAGGGGTGTTAAATAACCAAAATTCTTTAAGAGAAGAGTCATTTAATAATAATTTATTAGATTGTCCAAATTATACCAGACCAAAAAATATAAATAATAATATAGTACCTTCTGTTTTATTATCGGGAAATCATAAAAAAATAAAAAAATGGAGATTAAAATATGCATTAAAAAATACTTTATTGAAAAGACCTGATTTATTAAATAAAAAATAAAAAATAATTATTAAAATAATAAAAAACATAAAAATTATAAAATAATAATATATATTTTAGAATTAACTATATGAGAAATAAAAATATGAGTAATATTATCCAAATAATTGAAAATGAATATAAAAAAAAAAATATTCCTAATTTTAAAACAGGAGATTCTCTTATAGTAAAAATATGGATATTAGAAGGAAATAAAAAACGTATACAATCTTTTGAAGGAATAGTAATTTCCAAAAGAAACAGAAATCTTAATTCATCATTTACTATACGTAAAATATCAAACGGAGAAGGGGTAGAGAGAACTTTTCTAACTCATTCACCGAATATAAATGAAATAGAAATTATAAAAAATGGATTGGTTAGAAAAGCTAAACTATATTATTTGCGTAAATGTAAAGGAAAATCTGCACGCATAAAAGAAAATTCAAAATAAATAATACAAAAATATATATACTTATATTATATAAATCATAAAAAATTTAAATAATTAATAATTTAATTGATTTATATTAATTATGCAGTCATAATACTATTAAATTGACTGCACAAAATATATTAATATTTTTAAGAAACACCACCTATTGTTAATTTATTTATTTTAATAGTAGGCTGACCAACACCAACTGATATATTTTGACCACTTTTACTGCAAGTACCTAAACCACTATCTATACTTAAATTATCTCCTATCATAGATATTGATTGCATTACTTGTATACCTGATCCAATTAAAGTAGCTTCTTTTATAGGATAAAGAATTTTACCATTTTTAATAATATATGCTTCTGAAGTAGAAAAAACAAAATTTCCTGAAGTAATATCTACTTCCCCTCCACTGAAATTTACTGCATATATACCATATTCTACACTTTCAATAATATTTATATGTTTATCTGTACCAGATAATAAATATGTATTTGTCATACGAGGTAAAGGAAGATATGCATATGATTCTCTTCTTCCATTACCGGTACTTTTACTATCCATAATATGTGCATTCAATTTGTCTTGTAAAAAAGATTTTAAAATTCCTTTTTCAACTAATATATTATATTGACCAGGTACTCCTTCATCATCAATATTTATTGAACCTCTACAGCCTATTAGGGTAGAATCATCAACAATGGTACACAAAGAAGAAGCAACTTGTTTTCCGATTTTTTTATAAAAAATAGATGTTTTCTTTCGAATAAAATCTCCTTCTAATCCATGACCAACCGCTTCATGAAATAAAATTCCAGGCCAACCAGGACCTAATACAACAGGAAAATATCCAGAAGGAGAAGATTTTGCAGACAAAGTAACAAGAGCAATACGGACAGCTTCTTTTGTCCAAAAATCTATTAATGTTTCATTATTATTTTTTTTTTTAAAAAAATCACTAAATTTTAGTCTACCTCCTCCTCCACTATAACCTTTCTCACGATTATTATTTTGTTCAACAGTAACTCGGATGGAAATATTAACTAAAGGACGAATATCATGAGATATAAAATTATTGTCTGTTGAACCAATCACAATTTCTTCATATTCACACGTTAATATTGAATAAACGTCAATAACACGAAAATCTTGTTTTCTTGCCAATGAATCAATAGATCTTAATAAATAAATCTTTTTTTTAATGGAAAAATTTTTTATTGAATTACATTGAGTATATAAGTAATTCATATTTAAATATGATTCTTTTTTAAAAATATTTCTATCCATTGTAGACAAAAATGAACAAACTTTATTAGTAGCATTAACTAAGTTATTTAATGTAATTGAATTAGTGTAAGAAAAACTAGAAGAAATATTTTTTACCACTCTAATTCCTACTCCTTCATCAAAAAAATAAGTACCTTTTTTAATAATTTTGTTTTCTAAAACCCATACTTCTTTTTCCTTTAATTGAAAATAAATATCACCAAAATCAACTTTTTTATCTAACATATCATTTAATAATAAATAAATATTATTTTTAGTAATATTATATTTTTTTAAAAAAATATCTATCATAATTCAGTATCTCTTAAAATAACCATAAATTTAAATATATTATTTAAAATAAAAAATATTTATCTTATAATAAAAAATTAAAAATAAAAATTTTTAAAAATATTTTTAAAAATAATATACATTACTATAAAATTAATTTTAATTAAATAATTACTATAAAAACTATATAATTATTTTATAAAATGTTAATATGTACAATAAATAATAAATATTATTCTTAATTAGAATATATATAAAAATAGGAAATATTATGAAAAATAAATTTAAAATAATGATAATTAATGGACCAAATTTAAATTTATTAGGTACTAGAGAAACAAAAATATATGGAAAAAAAACATTATCTGAAATAATTAATAAAACAAAAAAAATAGCAAATAAACTAAAAGTAAAATTATATGATTTTCAATCTAATGCAGAACATGAAATAGTAGAAAAAATACATGAATGCA